>JANMIV010000029.1:0-2659 GCA_031375995.1 Bacteroidota bacterium | reverse complement strand
AAAATAAGATTGAGTAGTTTAGTAGTATTTAGTTCCGTAATTACTTATTTAACAGCTAGTAAAGGCCATGTAAATTGGTTTGAAGTGTTTATATTGGGCTTTGCTGGTTTACTGGTTACAGGTGCTGCCAATGGCATCAATCAAATAATAGAAAAAGACTACGACAAACTAATGACCCGTACTGCCAACAGACCTGTTTCTACTGGCAGAATGAGCGTAACTGAAGCTGGAATAAGTTCTTTCTTAATGGGTATTGTTGGTGTGGTATTAATTGGAGTGTATTTAAACCAACTAAGCGGTTTACTGGCATTGATTTCTCTTTTGAGCTATGCTTTTATTTACACGCCACTGAAACGCATTACTCCCATTTCTGTATTTGTTGGTGCTTTCCCGGGCGCTTTCCCTACCATGTTGGGTTGGGTGGCTTATTCAAATAAAATAGATACCGCAGCCATTGTATTATTTACCATTCAATTTGTTTGGCAGTTTCCACACTTTTGGAGCATTGCTTGGTTGCTAGAAGATGATTATAAGAAAGCAGGATTCAAAATGCTCCCTTTTAATCCAGGTCGCACCAAAAAAACAGCCTTTCAATGTTTGTTATTCTCTCTGTTGCTAATTCCAATTGGTATATTACCTACTGTTTTTGGTATCTCAGGAGTTGTAGCTGCAGTAGTAGCCGTATTTGGGGCTTTATACTTTAGTTTTTACGCCTTTAAACTATACAAAAGTTGCGAATTGGCCGATGCCAAAAAACTCATGTTGGCAGCCATCATTTATCTACCCATTGTTCAACTGTTTTATTTAATTGACAAAGTTTAGTATGATACAAGCCATGAACAAACAAATATTAGACGAAAGAGAACCAGGCGTAGAACCTAAAAAGTTTGTGCTTTGGCTGCTTTTGGTAAGTAGTATAATGCTTTTTGCTGGGTTTACTAGTGCCTATATTGTAAGAAGAGGAGAAGGAGAATGGGTTGTTTTTGATTTACCCATTATGTTCATACTCAGCACTGGTGTTATAGTATTGAGCAGTGTTTTTATGCAATGGGCTTATTTGTCGGCAAAAAAAGATGAGATTGGACAAACCAAAATTGCTTTAGGTATAACGCTTGCCTTAGGAATACTATTCTCTGTAATGCAATATTGGGGTTGGAGTCAAATGGTTTACAACTCCATTTATTTTGGATTTGCCAACCCAAGTGGTTCTTTTGTTTACGTCATTACTGGCGTGCATGTAATGCACGTTATTATTGGAATATTGTATGTGGCTACCATACTTATTCAAACTTATAGATTTAAAATACACAAAAAAGCGCTAAGAGGTATAGCCATGTGCAATACATATTGGCATTTTGTAGGTATTCTTTGGATATATCTTTTTGTATTTTTATTATTGAACCGCTAATTAATTATTAAACTGAAACAAATATAAATATAATGGCAAATACAGCTACTCTAACAACAGAAAGTAAACAAACATGGGGAGGCGGAAAATCGCCCTTTAGTGTGAGTTATGGTAAATTAATGATGTGGATATTTTTATTATCCGATGCATTTACTTTTTCATCATTGCTTGTTTCGTATGGTTTTGTACGATTTACTTTTACATCATCACTACCCAATACCATTGTTAAACCATTTGCGCATGTTGCGCACAACTTCTCAGAAGAAATGCAAAAAGCGGGTTTATTTACCACTGAGCGCTGGCCTTCGCCTGAGTTGGTTTTTAACCATTTCCCTTTTTTACATGGCATCCATTTGCCTTTGATGTTTGTGAGTTTAATGACCTTTATTCTTATTTTTAGTTCTGTTACTATGGTACTAGCGGTAGAAGCCGGACATAGAATGGCTAAAAAAGAAGTAGAGAAATACATGATTTGGACTATTTTGGGTGGAGCCGCCTTTTTAGGTTGCCAAGCTTGGGAATGGACTCAATTTATAGGCGAAGGTGCTTCATTACAAAGCAATCCTTTTGGACCTACCGCCTTTGCTGCTTTGTTCTTTATTGTAACAGGCTTTCACGGAACACACGTACTTTCAGGAGTTATTGTAAACATTATTATATACCTAAATGTGGTAAATGGCACTTATGAAAAAAGAGGCCATTACGAAATGATTGAAAAAGTAGGTCTATATTGGCATTTTGTTGACTTAGTTTGGGTATTTGTATTTACCTTTTTCTACTTAATTTAATTCTTTAATCAATCAAGTTCATTTACAACAATTAATAAAAATATTATGGATCACATAGAACATTTAGAACACACTGAATCACCCGCAGACATGAAGAGCCAAATATGGCGTACATTTTGGGTTTTATTGGCTTTAACCCTAGTAGATATTGTTTTATACTTTATGTTACTTTCATCGCATTCTATTTATAAAAATATTTTGTTCGTGGTTTTAGGAGTAGTAAAGGCATTTTACATTGTTTCCGTTTTTATGCACATGAAATTCGAACGCAAATTTTTAGCATGGATTATTGTAGGTCCTATGCTTTTTGTTTGTTTCTTAATATGGCTTGCTCTTACTGAAGCAGGTTATACTTTCGATTTATTTATGGGCAAGTAATTCAGCAAATACTTATCAGCAAATCATTTAAATGAAAAGAAAATCATTTTGGGTAGCAACTGGTTTATTAGTAATTCCAGTTGCT
>JANMIV010000017.1:0-1459 GCA_031375995.1 Bacteroidota bacterium | reverse complement strand
TCATCATCTTTGATAAGCTGCTTCAAACGAACCTGCTTCAAATTCAAGATAATTTCTACAACATCTTCGACAACACCACGTATAGTCGAGAATTCATGTTCTACACCTGCAATACGAATTGCAGAGATAGCGAAACCTTCTAATGATGATAATAATACACGGCGGATAGAGTTACCAACGGTTTGGCCAAAACCTGGTTCTAACGGTTTGAATTCAAAAGTACCTTCGAAATCGGTAACTTTTTGCATCACGATTTTGTTTGGCTTTTGAAAATTTAATATACTCATTTGCAAAAAGGATATTATATACTTAGTGAGGATAAACTATTAGTGTTTCTACTTAATCCAAATTTTATTTGGAACTTAACAACTGTGGCAAAACGCAAAGTTTTAAACCAAATTTACAACACACAAATATTTTTTTATATATGCAAAATATTTGTTGTAGTAATAAAATAAGTTTGTCTTTAAGCAGTACAAACCCCTTAAAGACAAACCCGAAATTATGATTACTTAGAATATAATTCGACAATTAACTGCTCATTAATATTCTCAGGTATTTGATCGCGCTCTGGATATGCCAAGTAAACTCCTTCCAATTTGTCAGGATTCCACTGCAACCACGGATACTTTTTAGTTTCTCTACTATTACTTGCCACTGCATCTTTTACCATTTCTAAGTTTTGTGACTTACCACGTACAGAAATTACGTCACCTGGACGAATCATAGTAGAAGGACAGTTGTTCACAATACCATTAACGGCGATGTGCTTGTGATTTACCATTTGACGTGAAGCACGGCGACCTCTTGCCAAACCTAAACGGTAAACTACATTATCTAAGCGAGATTCCAACAACTTCATCAACTCTTGACCAGTAACACCATGACGGCGAGTAGCTGCTTCAAAAGTACGACGGAACTGACGCTCTAATACACCATAAGTATATTTCGCTTTTTGTTTCTCCATCAACTGATTAGCGTAATCTGATTTTTGTTTCTTTTTACGTGTCAAACCATGCTGACCAGGAGCATATTTTCTTTTATCAAAGTTTTTGTCTAAGCCATATATCGCTTCTCCAAAAGCTCTTGCTTTTTTAGTCTTAGGACCTGTATAACGTGCCATTTATGTTAAAATTAACTTTCAATTAAGGAAAAAGAATTATACGCGACGTCTTTTTGGTGGACGACAACCATTGTGAGGAATAGGAGTAGTATCTGTGATGATAGTTACCTTGATACCCGCAGCATCTACCGCACGAATCGCAGACTCACGACCAGAACCTGGCCCCTTCACAACTACTTCAGCTGTACGCATACCTGCCTCGTAAGCTACTTTCGCAGCATCCGTTGCAGCTAACTGAGCAGCATAAGGTGTATTTTTCTTCGAGCCACGGAAACCAGCCTTACCAGCTGAACCCCATGAAATCACTTGTCCTGCCTTGTTAGAGATAGAAACAAT
>JANMIV010000013.1:0-10827 GCA_031375995.1 Bacteroidota bacterium | reverse complement strand
GTTTTATTTGACAAACTTGGCTATTGCTTTTTAAAGCCATAAGGGCAATGCAAACAGCCACTTTTACAACAGAAGCCCCGCAGTTGATGATAGGTTTCCGTTAAAACCATATAGCCTTGCTGGTTATAATAAAAATGTATTCCTTCCTTTAATTCACTTTTGGAAAGCACTTTCATGTCTTTTATTTCTTTTCCTTCGGCACTCATTTTATTTAATTATGGTAAAAATAAAAATCACCTGTAATCTTACCACCAGTAATTTTTCCTAATAAATTGCCTGCAAAATCATAGCGGTAAATATCGCTGTTAGAGTTAAAATCTTTGGCATCGCTCACAAATATTTCGTTGTATTTATAGTCAATACCCAAGCCATAAAATAGCCTTTTGTTTTTCTCTATCACAGGAGTTATTGGCAGTTGCTTATCATATATACTCATTTTATAGACCCCTTCATCTATCCAAAACAAGGTATTGGCCATTTTGTTTATTTTGAGTTTACTAGCAGCTGTATTGGGTGTGTTTATAGGCCATTGATTGAGAATGGTTTTGTTCTTTAAATCAATATGAAGTAAATAATGCCTTTTATCGGTGGCATTAATATCTCCGCATAAAACCCAAAGCATATTGGCAGAATCAAGTACCAGGCTTTTGGGTGCAAAGGGAGTTGAAATACTATCCACTATTTGGTCTGTGTTTTCATCAATAATGGCTATGCCTTTTGTTTTTACATTGGTAACATACGTTTTGCCGTTTACTGAAAGCATTTCCTCACTCCAACCCAATAAGTTTATTTTACCTGAAATGGTATTCGTTACCAAATCTATTACCGTTATTTTATTGTCGTATAAATCGCTTACGTATATTTTGCTACTTCCTGCTTTGCTTATGTATCTTGGCGACCTCAATCCATTAATGGTGCCCAACGACTCAAAAGTTTTGGGATTCATTACCTCTATTTTATTAGAGTTGTTTATAACCAAATAAGCTTTACCATTTATAATGGTCATAGATTGTAATACATCACCCAATTTTCTTTTGTTTTTTGCTTCAAAAACATCATCGTATGTTTTTCTTAAGCCATAATCTATAAAACCCAAAGAGGCATTTCCCTGTGTAAAAAGTCCTTCATTCAATATAAATACTCCTCCAAGTGTAGAATCGGGAATTGGATCGGGGACATTTGTTTGTGGTGGTTTATCGCAGCTATGCAGCAAAAACACAAAACCTAATAAAACGTAAAGTAAGCATTTTCTCATTTTAGTTTACAATCAGTTTTTGGGTGTAGGTAGTAAATGCTTCGTTGATGACTAAAAAGTAAATGCCTTTATCAAGGAATTGGCTTTCCAATTCCAAGTTATTATTGACAGTAACAGAAATAAGTTCCTTTCCATTGATATCTATAACTCTTACTTGGGCATTGTTTAAATGGGCAATATTTATTTTATCGCCTGCTTTTATAGGGTTTGGATAAATTTGAATCTTTTCATCGTGTAAAGTATTTAAGCCACTACGCTCTGCTTCATTAATTACACCAACGGCATCTAAGTCAAAACCACTGGTAGGAAATGGAGTAGGCCAAGGATCTATTATTTTACGTCCAAAAGCATCTCTGGCAGGGTAAGTTGCATCTTTGTCTCCTATTACATCAATGAGTCTAACATGGGTAATTCTATTGATATTTAGTGCAGATAAATGACTCAATACGCTTAGGTCGAAAGGAGTGCCATACCCATTTATATATTTAGAGGCTAAACCATCAATTAAGCTAGCATTGGTATAATCAAAGTTACCCAATTGAACGGTAGTATCAATAAGGGATTGGCAAGGGAAGCGGAAATAGTTAATACCATCACTACTTACTTCTACAAAAGCCAATTCTAAAAACGCAGAATTGGGGTCAGAATTAGGAATAAATCCATTTTCAAACACACAGAAATCAGGACCTTCCTTATTGGCAATGGGCTTATTAAATTGTAATACAGCAATGCCAGAATCGCCCAAGCTTATTACAGTTCCATCTGCTTTCTCCGTAGCATAGAATTCTGAGCCAACTGTTGCTTTGCCCAAGGTGGTATCGCGGTAGTTTTGCCATCCTCTTGTAACCTTGCACGATTTTGCCCAGTTTTTTATAATACTACTATCTCTTTGTATAGCGTACTTTGCACCAAGTCCCACTTGACTGTCAAATTGCGCAAATGCACGCATATAGAGTAGGGTTATTAAAATCAATAGCACATGTTTCTTCATATCAGTTTCTTGTTTACAAATTTAAAATTAAATAATTTATTGTTCATTTTTACTAAGGTAATTCCACCATAGTCAAACTCAAATTTAAAGCTATCTGCCAACGGCAAATTGCTCATATAACTCAATAGACACCTGATAACTCCAGCATGGCTTACTATTACTATTTTTTTATGCTTTTCAAAAGGCAATAACTCAAAAGCAGCCACAACTCTTTGAAACATGCCAATAAAATTTTCGCCATTTGGTACTTTTACATTTACAAAATCACTCATCCACGTGTGCAGTACTGTTTCTTCTATTTGATTCCAATGCTGCATTTCCCAGTCGCCAAAATCCATTTCCATGAACCCATTTTCAACCAAGAGCATATTTAAATTACTTTGGTTAGATTCAATGGCTTTTGCTAGTTTCATGCACCTTTTTAAAGGACTAGTTACTACTAAATCTACATCGCTTGGCAAATACTGATTAATGGCATCAATTACGGGTAAAAAAGATTCATCTACATCCACATCTGTTTGCCCATAGCAAATGCTGCTATCAATAGCTGGTTTGGTATGGCGTATTAAATAAATTTCCATATAGCTAAAACTGCTAGGTAAAATACTATTTCTGTTACTTGCTGAGTAGCTCCCAAGCAATCGCCTGTATAGCCTCCAATCCACTTTTTAAAATAGTGTGCTAAATAAATTTTAGCCGCATACATAGGCAATAACACGATTAGTAAAATAGGGTTATCTACCCATAACAACAACGACAAAAAGGCAATAAAGCCAGCAATAACTAAATTACTGGTTGTAATACCTTTGGCAATGGGTTTTGCTTTGCTGTCTTCATTTTCGCGCACGTACTCGTGGGTATAAATAAAAGTGGTAGGCATAAAACGACTCAAAACGTGGGCATTGATAAAAAAACTGGCAATTGCCAATTGGCTGCTTCCTTGTTGCATTAAAGCACTCAGCATTTCATTTAGTACCAAAAATTTAATGCCTAATATACTTAGCAATCCAATAGCACCATACGTTCCAATCTGACTATCTTTCATAATAGCCAATATTTTTTCTTTAGTCCAACCTCCACCAAAGCCATCGCATACATCTGCAAATCCATCTTCGTGAAAGGCACCAGTAAGCCATATACTACTTAGCATACTTAAGGCTATACTTAAAGGTAGGCTAAAAACCAAACTGGCCGCATAAAACACCACGTAAGCAATTATACCTACAATAATGCCCATGGCAGGAAAATACCGTGTTGCTTTGTTCAAATAATCAGGCGAATGATCCACCCAACTAGGGCAAGGCAAACGCGTATAAAACATAACGGCTGTTAAAAATATTTGAACTTCTTTTTTCATGGTTAATTATTGCTTACGCCAGCGGTTTCAAAACTAGCCATTTCGTTTAAAAAATGTACGGCACTTTTTATAATTGGATAAGCAACAGCACAACCTGTTCCTTCACCTAAGCGCATGCCTAAGTTTAGTATAGGTTTTTGCTTTAAATAGTCCAACATTTGTTCGTGCGCTTTTTCATTGGATTGGTGGCAGAACAAAGCGTAGTCAATTAGATTCGGTTCTATGCTTTGAGCTACTAAAAATGCTGCTGTGGCTATAAATCCATCTACCAATACAATCATATTTCGTTTTGCGGCTTCTATCATGGCATAACAAATTACAGCTATTTCAAAACCACCAACTTGCAGCAGCACATCGGCAGGGTTTTGAATAAATGGTTTGGCTCGCTCTGCGCCCTCAGCAATTACTCGTATTTTATGGTGTAGCTTTTCATCATTTATACCTGTTCCTCTGCCTACACAATCACTTACAGGTATAAGGCATACTAAACTCATCATAGCAGCCGCACTGCTGGTATTGGCTATGCCCATTTCCCCGAATCCTATAATATTGCAGTCAGACTGCACATACTTACTTATAAGCGTTTTTGAGAGTTCTTGCGCTGCTGTTAATTCCTTTTCGCTAATGGCTTGTTCTTTTAAGAAACTTTTTGTACCCAAACCTATTTTACCATGAATAATGGGTAATGCGGTCTCGAAAGGATAATTAACACCCGCATCTACCACCTGCAATTTTATACCATGCTGCTTGCTAAAAGCATTAATAGCCGCTCCTCCTCCCACAAAATTCATTACCATTTGGTAGGTTACTTCCTGCGGAAAATCACTTACTCCTTCTAAAGCAATTCCGTGGTCTGCTGCTATTACAAACAAGTGTGGATTTAATAAAGTAGGCTCTAGTGTTTGCTGCACTAAAGCCACTTTATGGGCAATATGTTCCAATAAACCAAGCGAACCAAGTGGTTTGGTTTTAAAATTAATCTTATTCCAAATAGCCTCGCTTAGGCTGTTATCCAATGCTTTAATCATTATTGTTTAATGAATTTACTTCTTATAATGCCATTACCAGTAGTTACACTTACCCCATAAACACCTGTATTCAAATAACTGATATCAATTTTTGTATTTTCCGTCTTCAATACTTCTTGCCCTGCCATATTGTAAATTTGAATTCTTTCCACTTTTTCATTGACATCAATATGAATAAAATTTGTACTTGGATTGGGATAAATACTTAAAGAATTGTTTGCATTGATACTTGCAATACCTACACCTGAATTCAAAGTAGTAAAATCGTCAATGGCAAAATAAGCAGGCGTATTCATTCCAAACTGACCCACATCACTTGACTCTAATTTAAACTGTAAGCTATCCACATTACCTAATTTTGCCAAATCTACCCAAGCCCAATTTTTTAAAATATAATCTTTACTATTATCAGCAAATCTAAAATCAGCTAAATAAAACAAAACGCTGTCATTTACTTTGTTTCCATTGTACCAAGCTTTAATGTTTATTCTAAACCAATCTGTATCGTTGGCTGTTGAACCGCCAAATTTTTTAGCAAAAGCATCTCCTTTTAACATACTGAAATATGCATAAACACCATTGTTTACATATACTCCTGCTAATCTTTTGCCAATGGCATTATTGGTTAATTTAACAATGGTATTATTGGCAGACATAGCATATTTACTAGAACCTTTAGCTCCTTTTCCATTGGCACTTGCATAAATATTTGTAAAGCCTTCTGTTGTGCTATCAGTATAGTTTGAAATGGCAAAACCTTTACTCCACGAATTAAAGGAAGGACTTACTGAATAAGTGCTGCTAAAACTAGCATTTCCATTTTGATATACTTCGGTAAATGTTTTACTTCCTCTATTCCAGTATTTTTGTCCAAAAGGGAAATTCAGACTCTCAAAGGTGGCCGTATCTGCATTTGTTATTACATTATCTATACAGAAAAAAGCGGGTGTTTTCATCCCAAATTGATTGTTATCGCTGCTGCTAAGTACAAACTGCAAGCTATCCAAATCGCCTAAATTGACTAAGTCTAAATACGTCCAGTCTTTCACAATATAATCCTCTGCATTATTGGCCGACCGAAAATCAGCTAAGTAAAATGTGGCATTTTGTGGTTTGACACTTCCGTTCTTAAAAGCATTTACTGTTATTTTGAACCAATCAGTATCATTGCCTGTTGCGCCACCAAATTTCTTAGCAAAAGAGTCTCCCTTTTTCATACTTAAAGCCGCATAAGTAGTATTTGAAATATAAACACCTTTTATCGTGTTGTTTTTCAGCTTTACTATTGCTCCATCTTGCGCAACAGCATAACTGTTACTGCTATCGTATCCAGTGTTGGCAAAACTACCGTATAAGTTAGTAAGACCCTCGGTAATAGTATCCGTTACTTTTGAATAAGCCCAACCACTATTCCAGTAACCACCAAAACCAATATCATAGCTATTTCTAAACTCAAAAGAACCACTGGTAAAACTGGCATTTACTAAGCCAACATCTGGTATTTTCGCATTATTTTTGCCAGATAAGGTAATATCTTCGAAAGTTGAAACGGTTTGGGCTATTCCTGATAAGCCCAAGGTAAGTGCCACAATAAGTGTTTTAATTTTGTTTGAGTAATTGTTGTTTTTCATTTTTCTTATTTTCTAATTATATATATATTGAATGGTTATTTGGAAATTGCGCAATGGCATAGGTCTGTCTGGCATAACAGCATATGTGGTATTCCAACAATTATTGATGCTACCTTGTAAGTTCAATTGGTTTTTGGCAAGCAATTGAAACGTTTTAGAAGCGGTAAAATTTCCAATATGGAAATCATCATTCCATGCAGTGAGGTCTGATTTGGTAAAACTAACACCTGTATAAGTATGGTTATATTTTACCATCCATTGGTTATAATCGTATATCAAATTCACCACATGTTTTATTCTAGGTGTGAAAATAAGTTGTCGGCTATTTTCAGTATCAAAGGCTTGTAAGAAACTACCCAGATAATTGAACTGAATAGCCGAATGTTTACTAATTATATATTTTACTTTACTATTTATTTCGAAACCTCGAGACAATACATTGCCAATATTAATAGGAGAAAAAAGGGCTGAATTAATAGGAATCCATTGTATGTAATTTTCTGTACTTCTATAAAAGATAGACAAGCCTATATCAAACTGCATGTTTTGTATGCGTTTATTAAATGATAAAGCGCAATCACTATTCCAACCCTGCTCTGATTGGAGCAAAATATTTCCTCCATTTTTCCAGTACAAATCGTTGAAAGTAGGCAGGCGATAGGTGCGGGCAATGTTTAACTTAAAAGTTAGCAGTTTGCTTAAATTGCTTTGAAGAAAGTAGCTTGGCATTAATGGAATCCACGAATCGTTTACTAACTCTGCCCTTAAGCCCAGTTGTTGTTGCAGCTTAAGCCACTTGCTATTGGTTTTTATAAATGCAAATCCCGCCAATCTATTTTGATTGACAGCTTGCTCATACCCATCTACATTGGCAAAAGCCAACCAATTGATAATGCCCCCATGCATACTAATGGTTTTGGTTAAATGGGTTTGATGCTCTAGCGACAAGTTGTAGGTATGGCTTTTACTGAGCGATTGGGGAATATCATTGCTTTCAAAGAAAATTTCATCGTAGTAATAAGCCAGTTTTGCTTCCGTGCTTGATTTGCTCAATTTTTGATTCCAAGTAATAGCCGTTCTTATATTTTTATCCTTTTGTATGGCATTGTTGTAATTGGCAGATAAATTAGGCGCTATTTGCTTGCTACTTTCATTATACCATACTAAGCCAGTAAACGTATTTTTGATGTCTTTTTTATAGGCTAAGGTCTGCTGAAATCCTTTATCATTGATAGATGCATTCTTTTGATAGTGGGTTTCCCCCTTGTATGCATAAGCAAAATTATTGTTTCCTATATTAGTGAATATTTTAGTGCTCGAAAACCATTTTTTATGAACTAGGCTAAGCTTAACTCCATTTTGCCACAGATTATAGTCAAAGGCACTGGTCAACAACTCCACTTTCCATTTTTCTGGTGTGCTTATGGAGCTATTCATTACAAGCAAACCAGCCATGGCTCCACTGCCCCAGATTCCTCCATTTCCGCCATACTGTAGGCTTAATTCATCACTCAAAAAAACAGGTATCGCACTAAAGTCTATCTGCCCATTCATTGGGTTTTGTATGTTAATACCATTCCAAATTACTGGAGTATGGTAAGCATTACTACCTCTAAAACTAGCCGTAGCCAAGCCTCCTGAACCATAATTACGTATAAATATGGGGGTGTTTTCTTGCAGTACTTCGGCCATAGTGCTGCCTTGCCTGCCCAATAACTCATTTGCCGATAAAGTTTGTATAAAAGTGGCATTACTTAATTGCGTAATGCGCAATCCGCTAATAAAAACAGCATTTAACTGGCGTGCAGAATCTGCCTGACTAAGCTGGGCATTTCCCAGTTTAGCAAATCCAATACATACAACTACCCACCAATATTTTTTCATTTCAAAAAATAATTCAATGCGAGTGTAGCAGGGACAACAATTAATTTAAACCCGTAAAAAACAAGTTTATTAACTGAACCAAGTAATGATGCCGGAATAATACTTAAAAAGTAATACAATCTCGAAATCACTGCGCGCTTTTATTCCCGAAAGCTACAATCTTTTTTGCAATTGGCAGGTCTTCTGACTCGCATCATTTTTGTTCAGTCTTCCCGAAAGTATTAATTTCAGTGACAAAGAGTGGAAACAAAAACCGATTTTAGTATAACCTAAAATAAGATGCTCACAGCAGCGGGTACTGTTTAGGTTTTTCACCTAATTCCCTTTTAATTTTTGAAATAGTATTTTATTACCACAAAAACCAAATGCGCAGCAAATATAATTTGAAAGTGCTAGTGAGCAAGTTTTATTTTTGGGTTTCAGTTATTTCTTGTATAATGCGTTGGCAATTAGAAATTCTAGTTTCAAAATGGACAAAACCTGTCCCGTTTTGGGGCTAATTTTACTTTTACCAAACCATTAATAGCTGACAAACAAATGTTTAATGACTGGACTAAAACTTGCTAAGATTATATTTTTTACATTTATGAAAACAAAAATTACTTCCATTCTTCTAGCGCTTACGCTACTAAATGCCTGTAGAAGAGAAACTGATGTGGCTATTAATAATACAACACCAACAGATGTAAACAGCATGAACGATTTAAGAGTGCCAAATGGCTTTAACTACGAATCGTCTGTTGACAAAGATTTTAATATTCGATTGCTTGACCCTCAAGGAAATCCGTACAAAAAAGCCATAGTAAAAATAATGGATAACAGCTTCGAAAAAAAGGGAGCAGTTTTATTAACAGGATCTACAGATGATGATGGTTATTTTAGAGCAAAAGGAAATATTCCTACCTTGCTAACAGATATAGTAATCAATACCAATGCACTATCAATACCGCAAGATATATTGATAGCCAGCGCTTCCAGTCAAATTACTGCAGTGTTAGGTGGCGCAAATTTTACCCCGCGCACAGTACCAAGTACTATTTTGGGTAAAACAAGCTTTATGGGCAAGGCAATAGGCAAACTGTCTACTAAATTAGGCACATGGAATTCAAACGGAAAGCCTAACTATTTAACTACAGATGATGTAGTAAGTGCATCGTTTTTATCAGCGGTAAGTGCATTTTTACCAGAAAGCAATCCATTACCAAACAGATTCCCTAGATTTTTAGATGATGATTACTACAGAAGGAATTTAGTACTGACAGGTACTACGGATGTATGGGTTACATTTGTAAGCGAAGGAGCAGGATATAAAAATGCGATGTTCTATTATGTGTATAATAAAAATACACCTCCAACCAATATGAGTCAAATTGATTCATTCTATTTAATTTTCCCCAATACTTCTTTCTCTGGCAGTGGCGGAGAATTAGCCACTGGGAATAGAGTAAAATTGGGCACTTTTGGTAAAGATACTGTAGTTGCCTTTGGAATTGTGCAAAATGGCTTTACAGGCGGTACTGTTGATGTAGGCCGTCAGTTTTTCTTTGGCAATAAGGGACTTAATCCAGAAACAATCAATAAACAGCATTTGGCTTTGGTAAAAGACCCAGCTACAGAAAGATACTTATTGGCATTTGAAGATTTAAATAGGGATCCAGGTCAAGGAAGTGATGAAGATTTTAACGATGTAGTATATTATGCAACAGCTACTCCAGCCTCTAATGTATTGCAAGATGATATTCCAATATTGCCAGCTCCAACAGATACAGATGGTGATGGCATAGATGATAACAATGATGAATATCCTACAGACCCAACCAAGGCATTTAATAATTACTACCCTAACTCTAAAGACTATGCTACAGTAGCATTTGAAGATTTATGGAACTCACGTGGAGATTATGATATGAATGATGCGGTAATAGATGTGCGTACCAATGCCATAACCAATGCCAGCAATAACGTAGTTCGTTTTGAAGGAAAATATGTGTTGAGAGCATCAGGTGGTGGTTTTCAAAATGCATTTGTAGTAGAATATCCTTTATTACGTGGAAATGTTTCTGCTGTTACAGGAGCTACTTTAGAGACAGGTACTACCAACGCTTGCTTACAATTATTTAATAGCACACGTAATATTCAGACACAATGGAATACTTGGCCAGGAAATCCATATTCTGATTCGGTATTATTTAATGTATCATTCAATATTACCACTCCACCTAGTTTAAGTAGTTTTGGACTAAGTGCTTACAATCCATTTATATGGGTAAATGAAACAGGTAAAGGCAGAGGATGGGAAATTCATTTACCGGGTAAAAATCCAACCAACTTAGCCAATACAGCTTTGTTTGGCCAAGGTGATGATGATACACAAATAGCAGGCAGCAAAAAATATTTAAGTAAAAACAACTTACCTTGGGCTATTTCTATTCCTGAAAAGTTTGATTACCCTAAAGAAACAGAAGATATTACACAAACCTATTTAAGATTTGTAAACTGGGCTCAAAGTGGTGGAACTACCAATACAGACTGGTATAAAAACATATCGGGTTATAGGGTTAACTCTAAAATATATGTAAAACCATAGGTTACTCCTATTAATAATAAAAAAGGTCTGACAAATTCAATTTGTCAGACCTTTTTTGTTGTATTGGAATGTATTATATGGATATTTGGTATTA
>JANMIV010000489.1:0-2204 GCA_031375995.1 Bacteroidota bacterium | reverse complement strand
TCTAACCAGCTGAGCTACCAAGGAATATTAACCTGTTTTTCGCTATTCTTTTCGTTTAACGAGGGTGCAATGATAGGAATTGATAATTTATTATGCAATATTTGCAGCGAAAAAAATTAAAAAAAGTTTTAAATAATTACGTATGAGTTTATTAGTCGTTGGTTCTGTGGCCTTTGATGCCATTGAGACCCCATTTGGTAAAACAGATAAGATAGTTGGTGGTGCCGCTTCTTTTATTGCTTTGTGTTCATCGTACTTTACTAAGAGTGTGAATTTAGTAGCTGTGGTAGGCGATGATTTTCCACAAGAGTTCATTAACCATCTTAACACCAATGGAGTAAATACCGAAGGCTTACAGATAAAACAAGGAGAGAAGTCGTTTTTTTGGAGTGGTAAGTACCACAATGACATGAATAGCCGCGACACTTTGGTAACAGAATTGAATGTATTGGCCGATTTTGACCCTATTATTCCTGCTTCTTACCAAGATTGTGAGTTTTTGATGTTGGGTAATTTGACCCCTAAAATACAACAAACAGTAATTGAAAGATTGCACAAGCGCCCTAAATTGGTGGTAATGGATACCATGAACTTTTGGATGGAGATAGCGATGGATGATTTACGTGAAACTTTGAAAATGGTGGATGTGTTGACTATCAATGATGAAGAAGCCCGTCAGCTTTCTGGAGAGTATTCATTGGTAAAGGCAGCCGCTAAAATTCAAGCTATGGGGCCTAAATACTTAATTATAAAGAAAGGGGAACATGGTGCATTGTTGTTTTATGGCAAAGAGACTTTTTATGCACCAGCACTTCCTTTAGAAGAGGTTTTTGATCCAACAGGCGCAGGTGATACCTTTGCTGGAGGTTTTATTGGCTATTTAGCAAAAACGAACGACATCAGCTTTGAAAACATGAAGAACGCAGTAATTTATGGTTCTGCAATGGCTAGTTTTTGTGTTGAGCGTTTTGGGACTGAAAGATTGGTTAATTTAACAGAAGCGGAATTGAGTGCACGTATTGCTGAGTTTAAAAAGCTATCAAGCTTTAACTTATAATATTTGGAGTTATTTTATTGCTAAAAAGGCAGTTTCATTCTGGAGCTGCTTTTTTTATTAGAATGCCTCATTCATGGTAAAATACAAGCCTTGTATATTGTTTTCTCCTCGGCCATAGTCTATTCTAATATTTACATGGTCGCGCCTAATAGCCATTACTCTTAATCCCAAACCGTAATTGGGTTTAATATTGTTTACCATTTGAGCAGCATCATTTCCTACATTTCCCGCACCACCAAAGAAAGCTAAGGAAATTGGTCCCCAAACTTTTTTACGCAATTCGGCTTGTATAGCCAAAGCATGGTTATCCCTATATCTTCCATTATAGTATCCACGCATATATGCATCGCTGCCAATAGTTGCCAAATGCCTAAAAGGAATGTTTCCATTATTCGCATTGGCGTAAAATTGCAATGCTAAAATATTGCCTTTCCATAAGTCAATAAATTGACGGGCATCAATGGTTATATTGCTGTAGTTATAATCGCTACCAGTTACCGAGCCGTTGAATAAGGTGGTAATATCAATAAAATGTCCTTTGGTAGGAAAATAAATTTGATTGCGGTTATCGAAACTCAGAACGGCTCCAAACCCTGAAATAAAACTATTTTCTCCCCCGCTTATATTTTGTTTTACAAACAATGGTTTGTCTTTAAAATCAAGGTTGTTAAATTGGCTAGCCTCATATTGTAAGCCAATATAAATACCCTTTTTTACTTGTTTAGTAGTGCGCAATTGCAATCTGTTTTGGGTAAAGTTATAAAGCGTTTTATTGGCATCAGCACTGGTATTGCCTACACCCCAAAAATATTCGTTGAATTTTCTAAAAGTATAAATGGCCTTTATATTATACGCATTATTAGTTGTGAAAATATCAATATACGGTCTAATACTATATTGGCCTAATTCCGTTGTTTGCATGTTCAATCGAATAAGCGAAGGACGAGTAATACCATCTAATCGAGTTCGGTATAAATACACCAAACTCAAACCCAATTGCCATCCTGTTTCTGGATATACCCCCCAAATGGGCAATGGGAAAAATGAACTCTTTTTGGGTTTAGCAGAGTCTCCTTCCAACTTGTCGTACAGCTTATTGATGTGCCTCTCCAACTTTGACTGTGCTTGTACACTTGCGAGCATCACA
>JANMIV010000453.1:0-13663 GCA_031375995.1 Bacteroidota bacterium | reverse complement strand
TCACAAAAAACAATACTCCCAAAAAGTATAGTTTAACCTGTATATCATTTTTTACTCTTAACAAAGCGTCATGGTGATTATAGCCATTTAATAGCTGGAATTAATTGATGGAATCGATAGCCAAAGTTGAAACCGAAACTAGTAGATTGAAAACCCACAAAATTGGGAAATGTAAAGCCATTTAATGAGCCGTCATAGTTAACAAAAACATTCCAAAAATATTTATGACCATTTTTACCTATGGATAGTTTTGCATGGGTGTTTAATTCATAACTTAAACCAGTTTCTGCACCAAGTTTATTTGTTGTTTTATAGGCAGCAACACCTAGGCCAAAAAAGGCAGAAGGAGAAATAAACCAGCGACCCCCTTTAAAACAAAAGTTATATGCATATCCAGGTCTAAAATTAATATTCCAAAGCCGCAAATAATTCATTCCAGTTAAGTCGCCATAGTTTTTTAAACTATCAATATTAGCTGGAATCATGGAGGAGTCAGCACGGATAGATTTATAACCTAAATTGGCCATAATTAAAAAAGAACCCGATGATTTTCTTTGAAACTCAGCCATAGAAAGGGCACTCCTATAAGAGAATTTTTTATAATTGAAATTGTAAAACAAGTTTAAACCATGTGCCTCTATTTTTGAATCTGGTCTAATAGATAAATTAGTGTCTGCACCTACTGTTCTATATGCGCCATTGAATGATCGTGAATATATTTCTCCTCCTCCCCATGATTGGTAATAACTAAAAGAGAAATCGTAAAAGTTGGTTCGCCCAAATGTTTTTTCTTCGCTATTGGTGCCAGGTACTTGCAAGCCTAAAGCAATAGTAAAATATTTAAGTCCTAAACTAACACCACTTTGCCAACTCAGGTTAGGCGAAATTTTTAGCAGCTCCGTGGAATTACTGAAACGAGGAGGATTGATATAAAAATCAAAATTATTCAGCCACGAATTGAACTGAATATTATAAGGTCTTTCAAACTGAAGGATATAATTGGAATCTTTTTGCGCTTGACTTCTGAAACTGATAAAAGCAAAGCATAATAAAAAAATTGCGCTCATCAACTTTCTATTGAAGAGCGCAGTAAAAAATGCATTTTTTACCTTATCAGTAGTCATATAGTAAGTAAAGGTATTATGGTAATAAGCGACCATACATTCTTGGGAATGGAATACTTTCGCGTACATGCGGTAGTTTGCAAATCCAAGTTACCAAGCGTTCTAGCCCCAAGCCAAATCCTGCATGTGGCACACTGCCATATCTGCGTAAATCCAAATACCACTCAAATGCTTCCATAGGCAATTGGTGCTCATTTATTTTATCAATAAGCATATTGGTATCTGTTTCACGTTCACCACCACCTACTATTTCACCATAACCTTCGGGAGCCAAAACATCAACACCACGAGCAAATGCCGCATTCTCAGGATCGCGCTTTAGGTAAAAAGCCTTTACCTCATGTGGCCAATTATACACCATTACAGGTACATCAAACAAACGTGTCAACACGGTTTCGTCACTTCCTCCAAAATCGTTGCCATACTCAAAGTTACGTGCAGAGTTTAACCAGCCTGGAATATTGCGTGCTTCTTCTTCTAGTTCCTTTAATTCTTGTTTTAGCTTGTCAATTTTAGCTTGGTTAAAACCAATTTCTCCTTTTTTCATACCAGGAGTTTTAATTTTTTCTTCTCGGTCTAAAATTTCCGCATTTGATGCCGCAATTTTAGCTTCTACCTCTGCCAAATCAGCTTCCAAGGTTTTTATGGAGTTTTTACGATTTACATCCTTTTCGCCTTTTATTATACTTACGGCTTCATCATACGTTAAACGAGGAAATACTTGGCTTATATTTTTAAGCACAGCAGTATCTCTGCCAATGATGCTTAATTCATTTTCACAGTTAGCAAGCACATCGCTTACAACAGAGCGTAAAAAATCTTCTATTAAATCCATATTCTGGAATATATCAAAGAATACCATTTCAGGATCTATCATCCAGAATTCAGACAAATGCCTTCGGGTTTTTGATTTTTCTGCTCTAAAAGTAGGACCAAAAGTATAAATTTTGCCCATAGCAAAAGCCATAGCCTCACCATATAATTGACCGCTTTGGCTCAGATAAGCGGGGTCGCCATAAAAATCAGTTTCAAATAAATTAGAAGTTCCTTCGCATGCATTGCCAGTAAATAGCGGGGCATCCATTTGGACAAAACCTTGTTTTTGGAAAAAATTATGAATGGCATAAATAATTTGATTCCTAATTTTCATAATAGCCCATTGGCGTTGGCTGCGTAACCATAAATGGCGTTGATCCATTAAAAAATCTACACCATGCTCCTTTTTAGAGATAGGATACTCCATGGCTATGGAAACAATGCTTAAGTCTGTTACCTGTACCTCAAAACCGCCTATTTGTTTTTCATCTTTTCTTACAGTTCCTGTAATAACAATAGAGGTTTCTTGCGAAACATTCTTACAAGCTTCAAATACCTCTGCACTTACGGTTTCTGCACTTACTACACACTGGCACCAGCCTGTACCATCGCGTAATATTATAAAATAAATACCTTTACTATCTCTTCTGTTACTAGCCCAACCCTTCAAAATAACCTGTTGACCTTCGTAGTTTTTTAAATCTTTAATTAAAAAATGTTGCATAAAAATGTTTCTATTCCCTTAAAATAATCGGAACGCAAAAATACGGTTTTTAGTCCATTCACTTGCATGTTGGGGCTATTTTTTTATCCAATGCCATAAAAATCGGCATTTATGTCAGACATATTTCTTGGTAACTAATTTGTATATTGCCAATGGTAAAATTAAATTTAACACAACAATGAAAAAAGGAACCATTATTTTATTAAGCGTAGTCGCAGTAATTTTATTACTTACATTTAACGCATGCGGAAGTTATAACAAAATGAATGAAAGGCGCACTGAAACAGAGGGTGCTTGGGCTAAAGTACAAAGTGCTTACCAACGTAGATTGGATTTGATACCCAATTTAGTAGCTACCGTAAAAGGAGCGGCTAATTTTGAGCAAAAAACTTTAACAGATGTGATTGAAGCACGTGCAAAAGCCAGCTCTATTCAGGTAGATCCTGATAAACTAACACCAGAAAACATCAAAAGATTTCAAGGTGCACAAGGCGAATTAAGCCAAGCTTTGGGTCGTTTAATGGTAGTTTCTGAGCAGTATCCTCAATTGCGTGCTACTCAAAATTTTAGCGAGTTGCAAAGCCAGATTGAAGGAACAGAAAACCGTATAAAAGTGGAAAGAGATAATTTCAATGATGCCGTTACTAATTACAATAAATACATCAAAAACTTTCCTCAGGTAATATATAGTGGATGGTTTGGTTTTGAAAAGCGCGGCTTTTTTGAAGCAGATGCTGCCGCTCAAAAAGCACCAGAAGTTAAATTTTAATACCTTATTTATTAGGTCAATAACTTTAAAGAGCGTCATGTTGTGTATCAGTATTTTTACATAACATGGCGTTTTTGTATCAAATATTTATTCCAGTTACATGTCAGAATCTATTTTTAGTAAATTACAACAAGATAGTATAGTAAAAGCTATTCAAGAAGCAGAATTAAATACTTCGGGCGAAATACGCTTGCATGTGGAACCGCATTGTAGTATAGATGTAGTAGCGCGTGCAAAGCAAGTTTTTGAAGAGCTCAAAATGCATCAAACGGAGCTAAAAAATGGCGTTTTGTTTTACTTGGCCTATCAAGATAAAAAGTTTGCTATTATAGGAGATAGTGGCATACACGAAAAAGTAACGGATGCTTTCTGGAATGAAGCAAGGGATTTAATGAGAAACCATTTTGTTAGCGGAAACTTTACTGAAGGAATTTGTTTGGCTATTGCACAAGCGGGACAAAAACTAAAAGAACATTTTCCATATCAAAGCAATGACAGCAATGAATTGAGTAATGAAATTTCGTTTGGAGGTAGCAATGAAGCATAAAATAGCATTTATTATTGGTTTATGTTTATGTTTTTTTAGCACAATGGCTAAGGAAGTTCCTGCACTGCCTAATCCACCACAGTTTGTAAATGACTATGCTGCTGCTTTGTCAGCCGAAGAAAAAGTGCAACTAGAACGTAAATTGTTTGATTATTTTAAACAGACATCCACTCAAATAGTCATAGTAATAGAGCAGTCGTTGGAAGGGGATGATGCTTTCGGTTATTCTCAAAAATTGGCACAAACATGGGGTATTGGCGAAAAAGATAAAAAAAACGGCTTGCTTATATATGTAGCTTTGGCAGACCGTAAAATGCGTATCCAAGTGGGTTACGGATTGGAGGGAGCAGTAACTGATGCTATTTCAAAACGGATTATTGATGGTATTTTAAAACCTAATTTTAAGCAACAAAATTATTACCAGGGTTTTACTGAGGCTACTGATGCTATCATAAAAACAGTGGCTGGAGAAGGTTTTACCAATGACAGGAAGGCCAATAAAAAGAAATTTCCATGGGGAGCCATTGCCATTGTAGTATTGGTAATATTAGGCTTTATTTTTAGAGGCGGTGGACGAAGAGGCGGTGGAGGCGGAGGAATAGCCGAAGCATTACTTTGGGGTACTTTTGCCAGTGGTGGTTTTTCTGGCAGAGGCGGTTCTGGAGGCGGAGATGGAGGAGGCTTTGGTGGTTTTGGAGGAGGAAGCTTTGGGGGTGGTGGTGCTGGAGGCGACTGGTAGGATTAATTAGAAATAATGCTAAATTGCTAGCATCATTTTTATGACTCCAACCAGATATGCTAGAGCATTTAGATTTAACAAAAATACTTATTTTAGATATTGAAACAGTACCACAATATCCTAGTTTTAGCGAGTTGCCCGACCGTTGGAAAGAGTTGTGGACTAAAAAAGCCAATACACTGTCTAAAGATACCAAGTTAGATGTTGCCGAATTGTATCCAAGGGCAGGTATCTACTCAGAATTTGGACGTATAGTTTGTATTTCAGTAGGCTATTTTAGCAGTACTGGACGAACCTATCAATACCGAATAAAATCATTTTATGGGCATGATGAAGCATTGCTTTTAGAAGATTTTTGCAAAATGGTATCTCGCCATTTTGATAGCCCTGATAATTTATTGTGTGCACACAATGGCAAAGAATTTGACTTCCCATATATTGCCCGTAGGTGTGTAATTCATAAAATTGCATTACCCGAAATGTTAAATACTGCGGGTCGCAAGCCTTGGGAAATAAGGCACCTTGATACGATGGAATTATGGAAATTTGGCGATTATAAAAATTATACTTCCCTTGATTTATTGGCAGCCATATTTAATATTCCTACCCCAAAAGACGATATAGACGGAAGCCAAGTATGGCAAGTATATTGGGAGGAGAACAATATAGAACGCATAAAAAACTACTGCCAAAAAGATATAGTTACCGTGGCACAAATACTTTTGAGTTACAGAGGCGAAGAGCTATTAACAGATGATGCAGTGCAAATAGTTGGGTAAGGTTCGCCATTCTCTATATTCTTCAAATTGAACCAATACGCCTCATAAAAGTTTTAGCGTGTTAATTTATTATGGTTTTTTATTTACTTTCGTTTTAAATAACCATTATCAAATGAAATTTAAAAAATTACTAACTATTATCTTTCTAGCAAGTACCCTTGTTGGGTTTGCTCAAAAACTGACCGTTCACTCTCCAAACAAAGCAATAGCCTTGTCATTAACCTTAAATGAGCAAGGAGCCTTGGTTTATAATATCGACCATAAAAACAAGGCAGTGATTGAAACCTCTAAAGTGGGCTTTAAAATAAATGAGCAAGCAGACTTGATGTATAATTTTAGTATTTTAAAGGTTGATTCAAGCGTTTTTAACGAAACTTGGCAACCTGTATGGGGCGAAACAAAAAACATAGTAAACAACTATAAAGAAATAGCCATCACACTAAAAGAAAAGGGTGAAAAGCCAAGGATAGTACAATTGGTTTTTAGGGTATTTAATGATGGAGTTGGATTTAGGTATGTATTTCCTGAGCAGCCTAATTTATTTCACTTTATAATAGCGGATGAGTTAACTACATTTAACTTAACTGGCGATCATAAAATATGGTGGATGCCCGGTGATTTTGACACCAATGAATATACGTATAATACCTCCCAAATTTCAGAAATAGAGAAATTAGCTAAAAAACGGGATGGAGCTATTTTTACGGCAACACCTATCAAAGGTGCTTTTGTACAAACCCCATTAATGATAAAAACAAAGCAAAGTATATATGTAAATATACATGAGGCGGCTTTAATCAATTATCCAGCTATGGATTTAAAATTTGATTTAAACACCTTTGAAGCTACGGCTACACTCGCTAATGATGCAGTGGGTAATAAGGCATATATGCGTGCACCTTGCAATACGCCTTGGCGAACCATTATTATAAGTGATGATGCCCGTGATATTATTGCTTCTAAAACCATTTTAAATTTAAACGAACCTTCTAAACTAACCAATACAAGCTACATAAAACCAATGAAGTATTGTGGTATTTGGTTAGAAATGCATTTGGGTTTATCTACTTGGGATTTTGCAGGTGGCCAATCAGCGAGTGATGCAGGCTCTGACGGAAAGCAAAAAGTAAAAACCAAGCATGGTGCTACTACAGAAAACACCAAGCGCTATATTGATTTTGCAGCAAAAAATGGTTTTGGTGGCGTATTGGTAGAAGGTTGGAATGATGGCTGGGAAGATTGGTTTGGAAAATGGAAAGAAGATGTTTTTGATTTTGTAACGCCATACCCTGATTACGATTTTAAAGGTTTGAACGCTTACGCACAAAGCAAAGGAGTGGGTATGATTACCCACCATGAAACCAGCGGAAGTGTAACCAATTATGAGCGTTGGATGGATAGTGCTTACCGTTTAATGGCAAGCGTTGGAAGCCATGCATTGAAGTCTGGTTATGTTGGTAAAATAATACCAAGAGGTGAGTTTCACGATGGACAATGGATGGTGAACCACTATTTGAGAGCCATTAAAAAGGCTGCCGAAAACAATATTATGGTAGTGGCACATGAACCAGTGCGTCCTACAGGTTTGCACCGCACTTATCCCAATTTTATGGCTGCGGAGGCTGCTCGTGGGCAGGAGTTCAATTTTTGGAGTGATGGAAATCCACCTGAGCATGAAACCATTTTGCCTTTTACCCGCTTAATGGGTGGCCCTATGGATTATACACCAGGTATATTTAAAATAAAAAAGAGTTACTATTATCCAGATGCCAAAGAACAAGTGCATACCACTTTAACCAAGCAATTGGCATTGTATTTAACTTTATATAGTCCTGTGCAAATGGCAACAGATTTACCAGAGAACTATGAAGCCAAGCCCGATGCTTTTCAGTTTATAAAGGATGTAGCAGTAGATTGGGATGAAACCCAAGTAATTCATGCTGAACCAGGTGAGTTCTTAACCATAGCACGCAAAGCAAAAGGAACTAATAATTGGTTTTTGGGCAGTATAACAGACGAAAATGCCAGAGATTTAGCCATGGATTTTAGTTTTTTAGATAAAGGAAAGAAATATACGGCTACTATTTACAAAGATGCGGCTGATGCTAGCTGGGATAAAAACCCAGAAGCGTATGCAATTGAAAAAATAACGATAACTAATAAATCAAAATTATTATTAAAGTTGGCACCAGGCGGAGGAACTGCCATTAGCATTATAGCGCAATAAATTAGTTTACTAAAAAAAGAGGCTGTTTCATCACTTGAAACAGCCTCTTTTTATTTTCTCGATGCATTTACTTTAAATCCGCTATCATATCCCACACCTAGTCCTATATAAAAATATTGAAGGGATGACTTAAAGGTTTCTGAAGTTCCCCTCCATTCAGAATTAGGTGTAAATGTATAGCCTAAACGTAAATTACAGAAAATACCATCATCTGTTAAATAGTCTATTGTTTCAATACCCACATTAAACCCAACAGTTTCATTAGACCAATAAAAGCTATTTGGTTGATTGGGTGTGCTTAATGCCAAATTGTTGTTTCTCATTGCAATATCATATTTAAACAAGTCAAATCCCCCATGAATAAGTACTTTATCTGCAAGTAGCATTTTCCCTAAATCATAATTGGCACCTAAGGTTAAACTAGTTAGATTGTGCGAAACATACCAATTTCTAGTATCATCATTAAGATTTAAGCTAGCGCTTAAAGAGGTCTCAAAACCCCATTTTTTACCTTTAAATTTATAAAAGGAGCCTATCATTTCCCTCCACTTACTCAATTTACTTACTCCAGTAGCTCTATTTACTTGGTTTCCTAAACCATTATGGATAAATATTCTTGAGTCAGAAACCATGCCAAACATGTGCGATTTTTGTGCGTTGGCAGTACAAGCGAGTGCTATAAATAAAAGCGTAATAAGTATTTTTGAATTGATCATATTTGTGGTGGCAAATAACTTTAACCTAAAAATAATAAACAACAACCTAAAAGTTGTAAATTACTGCATTGATATTTTATGGAATACGCAAAAAGAATACGATTAATAAGAGCGCATAAAGGTTTTACGCAAGAATATGTAGCGGATAAATTAGCCATAAGCCAAGCTGCATATAGTAAAATGGAGAGAAAGGCAGGTAGTTGTTCTTTACTAACTTTGGAGAAGGTTGCGGAAGTATTGGAGGTTACATTGCCTTTTTTGGTTGATATAAAAAATGAGCACTATATAGAATGATATATAATTTGAACTTAATTTTTTGACGCAACTAAATATCTTTTTATCTTGACTTGTTTAAAAAACATTTAAGATGAAAAGAATTATACTAGTAACAAGTTTTTTAATAAACGCCATTTTTTTAAATGCGCAATGGGTAGAAACGCAAGTCCCTGTAGGTAGTTTTGGTCCAATTAAATTTGCAATAAATGGGTGCGTGTTTTTATCAAAGGACAGCATTGTTGTTTGGGATATGGGTTCTGCTTATTTAAGTACTGATGGAGGTAATAAATTTGAACTATGGAATGGTAATGGATTTAGAGGTGCAAGAAGTATTTCAAAGGTAGCAGCAAATAAATATATAGTTAGTAGTGGATCGCGTATGGAAGCATCTAACGATAATGGAAGTTCGTGGAGCCCTGTTTATACTACCAATTCAGGCGATACCCTTTTTAGAAATTTCGGAATTAGCATTTCACATTTTTTTGATGAGAAAAGGGGTTTTGCTATGGGAAGTAAAATGGATAATTGCCATGATATTTGGAATACAGATGATGGCGGTAAAACATGGAAAAAGTTAAATTGCGATAGCATTCGCTTACCTAATTATAAAAATTTATCGTTTGTTAGTTTTGAGAAGGTTTATAATTACAATGGGGAGGTTTGGTTTAGAACAAGTAGTTCAGGAGACGGAAACAATTTGGTCAGAGTAAGAAATTATGGATTGCTATTTGACACTATAAAAATAAGAGCAGATAAGTTTCCGCAATCGATTGAATTTGATGATAGTAATAATGGTATGGCTCTGCTAAGAGATACTGGAAGTAGTACTAATAAGTACCTATACAAAACAGCTAATGGCGGCAAAACTTGGGAAGAGCTAACGAATACCTTATTGATATTAAACCCAAATGGAATTACGAGTTATACCAATAAGTTTAATAAACCATTCTATTTAATGTACGGAAGTAATGGGCTTAATTATAGTTTGGATAGAGGAGTGAGCTGGAAGAAGCTAGATGATTTTACACATTCAAAAATTTACGTTTTAGATGAAAAAAACATGATTAGTTTGTTCAACGAGGAAAACAACAATAATAATTTAAGGTTTTTTGTTTCGGAAATGGTAAGTGCTAATAATTTAAATGTAGACGAAGAAATGCCATTATTTTACCCCAATCCAGCTAAAAATACCTTACATATAAATAAGCAATTGGCCTCATTTTCCATTGCAGATGTAATGGGAAAGGTAATATTACAAAGTGATTTTATTCGTAGTGAAAAGATAGATATAAGTGAACTTCAACCCGGTTTTTACCTTGTTAATTTAGTAGATAAAAACGGACTTTATTTCTCTAAAAGATTACAGGTAGAATAATTTTAGGTTTGTTGTTGTAGCGTAATCAGTTTCTTATGGATAATTCCGAACCAAAGTGGTGGAATAGCAGCAATAAAAAACAAACCCGCATAACCAGTTGGTAAAACGGGGCTATTTTCATAAGTAAGTAAAGTATGGTATGGCTTGGAAGCGTAATAATGATGGTCTGCATGGCGTGATAAATCTACCAAAACAAATCTACTTACAAACTGATCACTTTGCCAGCTATGCGCCTCTGTAACACGTTGGTTATATTCCCTGCTTAATCCATAATGTTGAATATAATTTACATATTCCAATAAAAAATTAGCAAAAAAGCATTGGACTAACCAAGCAATTACCGCCATTGTACCAATAAAATAGTACAAAAGAAATAAAAAGAGCAGATGCAAAGCAACTTGTTGAATTACATAATTAGATATTCCATAGCCAGTTTTCTGTTCTTCATGTAGCCTTTTAGCTTCTATATCAATTGCACCTTTTATTTGCCCTCCTACAGAACGAATAAAAAACTGATACAAATTCTCTCCAAACCTAGCGGTAGCATGGTCTTTATCAGTACCTACCCATTTGTGGTGTACCTTTAAGTGGTCAATATAAAAATAAAAATTTCCCGCTGTAAACAATAACAGTTTCCCCAGAAAACGTTCATACTTTATCTTTCTGTGTATATATTCATGTGCTACTATTATGGCAGATGAACCAGAGTTTAAGCCAGTGCTTAGTGCAGCCGATATAGCAAACCAACCACTGATATGCTGAGTGTAAATACCAAGCAGTAGGCTACTAACACAAAGCAATTGCAAAGGAATATGCAGCAGTAGTATTGTTTTGGGTATTACATCGTCCTTATTGGAAGCTTCATTGGCAGTAAATTTTTTGGTAAGCCACTCAATAGAACCAAGAAAAAACAAAGAGTATAGCACATTTCCCATAGTAAAATAACCGCCATATATGTTTCCATAAATACACACCAAGCCTGGGCTCAAGCTAAATAAGTAAAGCCAATTTCTGTTTTGCGATGTCATCATTTTGAAAGTTCCCTTTTATACATTTGAATGGTATTGTGTAAGCCCAAATAAAGGGCATCGCATACCAAAGCATGCCCTATGGAAACCTCAGCCAAATGAGGTATGTTTTGTTTGAAAAAATGTAGGTTTTGTAAGCTTAAATCATGCCCCGCATTGATGCCTATATTCAATTCATTTGCCCTAATGGCTGCATTCCTAAACGGAATAATAATACTTTCCTTGGCCTGACCATACTGATGAGCATAGCTTTCAGTATATAATTCTATACGATCAGTGCCGCACAATTTGGCTCCCTCAATTATATCTATTACGGGGTCAACAAAAATAGATGTGCGGATACCTGCCTGCTTAAATACCGCAATAACGTTTTGTAAAAAGTGAAACTGACCTACAGTATCCCAACCGTGGTCGCTGGTTATTTGATTGGCACTATCAGGCACTAAAGTAACTTGCGTGGGTTTTGCCGCTAAAACCAATTCTACAAACTTATCTTCGTAAGGGTTTCCTTCTATATTCAGTTCGGTAGTAATTGTATCTTTTAATTCCATTACATCCGCATACCTTATATGTCTCTCATCTGGCCGTGGGTGAACAGTAATACCATCAGCACCAAACTTTTCACAGTCGAGAGCCACTTTTACTATATCGGGGTTGTTTCCGCCACGTGCATTTCTGATGGTAGCAAACTTATTTATATTTACGCTTAGTTTAGTCAATTTATAACCTATTTAGTGTTCTACAATCTTACAAAAAAATATATTTGATTGGGCTTTATAAAATTTAAATATTTTTGACGGATAAATATATAGAAAATATGATTCGAATTGGGGAGTACAATAAATTGGTGGTGAGTAGGGGAAGTCAGCTAGGTTTTTTTCTGGTTGATGAGTTAGGAGAGGAAGTTTTGCTGTACCAAAAATATACACCAAAAACGCTCAATATTGGTGATTCCATAGAAGTATTTGTCTATACAGATTCTGAGGACAGACCTATTGCTACCACGCAAAAACCTCTGGTACAAGTAGATAGTTTTGCTTTTTTACGTGTGGTTGACGTATCTACTTTTGGTGCTTTTTTAGATTGGGGATTGGATAAAGATTTATTGGTTCCTATGAAGGAACAAGTAAAACAGATGGTTTTGGGCAAGTATTATGTAGTTTTTGTAACGCTAGATGAAAGCAGCCAAAGGCTGATTGCTAGCACTAAGATTAGTAATTTCTTAGACAATGAATCGCATGAATTAAAACACAACCAAGAGGTAGATTTAATTGTATATGAAGAAACAGAAACAGGGTATTTTGTAATTATTAATTTGCACCACAAGGGACTTATTTATAAAAACGAGATTTATACTAAAATAGCCATTGGAGATGAGTTAAAAGGGTATATTAAACAAGTAAAAGAAGGCAATTTAATTGATGTGAGCCTACAGAAAATAGGTTTTGAAAATATTGATATCAATAGTAAATTGATTTTAGACTTATTGAATAAACATGGGGGGAGATTGAATTTGCATGACAATAGTTCTCCAGAAGAGATACAAAAAATGCTGAAAATGAGCAAGAAAACCTTTAAAAGAGCGGTAGGCGTTTTGTACCGACAGAAGATGATTTTGCTAGAAGGAGAACAAATAGTTTTAGCTTAATTAATAGGCAATAATGCGTATTTTTTTGGGGTACCATAAAAACTATTAGTTATTTGTTTTCTTTTTTATAGTTTTACCTATTCAATGGCGGTATTGTTTTGAATAAAATAATTGGGTTAATCATTTTTTTAATATGGGGGGGTGTAGCTTTTGCAGAGAATGCAAAGCAGAAGGATAGCCTATTGACTTTACTTAACCAAGAAGTTGATTTGATAGCAAAGGTTGATTTATACAATCAAATTGCTGCTGTTTCAATAAAGGAACCTAAAGAAGTAATTAAAAATTCTTACTCGGCCATCAATATTGCCAATAACATTAATTATGAAAAGGGACTAAATGAGGCTTATTTATTTCTTGGTATTGGATTTTGTGATGATGCCAATTATGATTCTGCTTTGGTTTATTTGAATAAGTCGCTTATTTATTTTCAGCAACATTTAAGTATTGCCAAACATTTAATTAGGGCAAATAATTACCTGGGTATTGTATATGAATACAAAACAAATTATACCAAGGCACTATACCATTATTACGAATCGTATAAAAAGGCAAGGCACTTTGGCGATTCTGTTTATATGCTCAAAACAATAAACAATATTGGTTTGGTTCACTATGCTATGAACAACTATAAGGAAGCAGAAGCTTTTCTGCTTTTAGGGCGTAAAATAGCAGTAAATATTAAAAGTGAATTGGGCTTAATAGAATACAATTTGGGTACATTGTACTTAGCTCAAAAGAAATACGATAAGGCACTTGAAAAATTTAAAATAGTGTTGTATGATGATTTGAAATCGGAAAACCAAAAGAACATTGCAGAAACCTATAATAATATAGGTTCATGCTACCTTGGAATGAATGATTTGCAACAAGCGGAACTGTATATAAACAAAGGCTT
>JANMIV010000439.1:0-5966 GCA_031375995.1 Bacteroidota bacterium | reverse complement strand
AGACGTTGCATGCAACGTCTTTTCTATTTGGGGAACAATATTATTTTCTATTTGAAATGCTTTGGCTATTGAAGACGTTGCATGCAACGTCTCTACGGATTGGATGCAAATAATTCCGTGTATGTGGTTGGGCATTATTACAAATTAATCCAACATTATATTTGGAAAATGGACTGGTATTTCTTCCCAAAATGTCTTGGACAATAATCCTATTTCATTTAAATGCATTGCTCCATTTGAGCATGCTCCGAAAAAAGGAACTTTGTCTTTGGTACAAATGGTAACAAAATACAATCCTTCGTTGCTATAATTATAGCCTGCTAATCGTGCGGAAGGAATGCGGTATATGTTATTGAATTTTTCGGACATTGTTTGATATAAAAAAAGACGTTGCATTGCAACGTCTCTACAGTTTATATTTTACATATTCCTTCTATACTGTCCGCCTACTTCAAATAAGGCGTTGGTAATTTGTCCGAGTGAGCAGTATTTAACGGTTTCCATTAGAGCATCAAATATATTGCCGTTGTGGATGGCTACTTGTTGCAGTTTTTGCAGCATTTCTTTTCCTTTTGCTTCATTGCCTTTTTTCAACTCGTTCAACATGGTAATTTGGTATTCCTTTTCTTCAGGAGTGGAGCGAATAACTTCTTTTGGCAATATGGTTGGTGAGCCTTTGCTTGATAAAAACGTATTTACCCCGATAATAGGGAACTCTCCGGTGTGTTTTTGCATTTCGTAATACATACTTTCTTCTTGTATTTTATTACGCTGGTACATGGTTTCCATAGCACCTAACACTCCTCCACGTTCGGTTATTTTATCAAACTCACTCAATACGGCTTCTTCTACTAAATCCGTTAACTCTTCAATAATGAATGAACCTTGTAACGGATTTTCGTTTTTGGCTAAACCCAATTCACGGTTAATAATTAACTGTATGGCCATAGCACGTCTTACCGACTCCTCCGTTGGAGTAGTTATGGCCTCATCATATGCGTTAGTGTGTAACGAATTGCAATTGTCGTAAATGGCATATAAAGCTTGTAGGGTAGTGCGTATATCGATAAAATCTATTTCTTGTGCGTGTAATGAACGACCGCTGGTTTGAATATGGTATTTCAACATTTGCGAACGCTCGTTTCCGCCATATTTTAACTTCATGGCTTTGGCCCAAATTCTGCGGCTTACTCTACCAATTACTGAATACTCAGGGTCAATACCGTTGGAGAAGAAGAATGATAAATTAGGCGCAAAATCGTCAATATTCATTCCACGGCTTAGGTAATACTCTACAAAGGTAAATCCGTTTGAAAGTGTTAATGCCAATTGGGTAATAGGGTTGGCTCCAGCCTCGGCTATGTGATACCCGCTAATAGAAACGGAATAGAAATTACGTATGGCATTGTCAATAAAATATTGCTGCACATCGCCCATTACACGCAATGAAAACTCGGTAGAGAAAATACAGGTATTTTGAGCTTGGTCTTCTTTTAAAATATCTGCTTGTACAGTACCGCGCACTTGTTTTAGGGTATCGGCTTTTATTTTTGCATATACATCGGCTGGTAGCACCATATCGCCTGTAACACCCAATAACATCAAACCTAAACCATCATTGCTTTCTGGCATGGCTTCATTATAGGTAGGGCGAGTAGTTCCTTTGGCTTTAAAAATGGCTTCAATTTTTGCATCAACTTCTGCTTCTAATCCATTGGCTTTTATGTGTAATTCGCATTGTTGGTCAATGGCAGCATTCATAAAAAAGGCACAGATAATAGCAGCTGGTCCATTAATAGTCATGGAAACGGATGTTTTTGGATCGGCTAGGTTAAAGCCTGAATATAGTTTTTTGGCTGCATCTAAACTCCATACGCTCACGCCTGAATTACCTATTTTTCCATATATATCTGGTCTGTGGTCAGGGTCGTTTCCATACAAAGTAACAGAATCAAAGGCGGTACTTAAACGCTTGGCTGGCATACCTTGCGATACGTAATGGAAACGTTTGTTGGTACGCTCTGGCCCACCTTCTCCGGCAAACATACGGGTTGGGTCTTCGCCCTCGCGTTTAAACGGATATATACCAGCTGTGTATGGAAAATCGCCTGGGAAATTTTCCTGCAATGCCCAACGTAATATATCGCCCCAAGCCCTAAATTTAGGAACAGCTACTTTGGGTATTTGCGAGTGCGAAAGTGACTCTGAATGGGTTTTAATTTTTATTTCTTTGTCGCGTACTTTAAATACGTAATACTCGTTGCGGAATAAATTCTTTTTTTCTTCCCAAGTTTCTAGCAATATCTTATTGCGCGGGTCAAGGTTTAATTCTATGTCTTTATAAGCCGATTTCAATGCATCAATTAAAGCGGCATCGGTATTTTTGTTGGCCGATAGGGTTTCAACTGACAATTGTAAAGCAAATAATTTATCGGCTATCTCTACTTGTTTATCTACCCATTTATCATACCCACGGTTGTTTTCACTTATCTCTGACAAATAGCGGGTACGCGATGGTGGAATAATGTATATTTTCTCACTCATCTCTTCGCTAATATGGTAGTTCGATTTTAAATCAGCTCCAGAGCGTTCCACTATTTTATCCATAATGGCCTTGTATAAGCTATTCATACCAGGGTCGTTAAACTGGCTGGCAATAGTTCCGTACACAGGCATTTCATCGGGCGATTTATCAAATAACTTATGGTTGCGCTGGAATTGTTTTTTTACATCGCGCAGCGCATCCAAAGCACCTTTTTTATCAAATTTATTGATAGCAATAATGTCGGCAAAGTCCAGCATATCAATTTTTTCTAATTGGGTTGCTGCTCCATACTCTGGAGTCATTACGTATAAGCTGGTATTGCTATGTTCTATAATTTCGGTATCGCTTTGTCCAATGCCCGAAGTTTCTAATATAATTAAATCGAAATTGGCTGCTTTTACTATATCAATCGCTTCTTTTACATATTTTGATAAGGCTAAATTGCTTTGGCGTGTAGCCAATGAACGCATATACACACGTGGGTTTTTTATGGCATTCATACGAATACGATCGCCTAATAAGGCGCCACCTGTTTTGCGTTTGCTTGGGTCAACAGAAATAATGGCTACGGTTTTGGTTTTAAAATCTAATAAAAACCTGCGTACCAATTCATCAACCAACGATGATTTACCTGCTCCTCCAGTACCTGTAATACCTAATACGGGAACGGTACTATTGGCAATGTTTTTTGATATTTCGTTGTGTTGTTCAACAAATGCTTCTGGAAAATTCTCGGCTGCTGAAATGAGCTTGGCTATTGATTTATAATCTTTGTCTTTTAAATGTTTTACTTCGCCATTTAAGTTGGTTCCAGTAGCAAAATCGCACTTTTCCAACATATCATTTATCATACCTTGCAAACCCATTGCACGTCCGTCATCTGGTCCATAAATGCGGGTTATACCATATTGGTGTAACTCTTCCATTTCTTCTGGAAGAATGGTTCCACCACCACCACCAAATATTTTAATGTGTCCGCATCCTTTTTGAGCCAATAAATCGTGCATAAATTTAAAATACTCTACATGTCCACCTTGGTAAGAGGTCATGGCAATGGCATTGGCATCTTCCTGAATAGCGGTATCAACTACTTCTTCTGCACTTCTATCGTGCCCCAAATGTATTACTTCTGCGCCACTAGCCTGAATTATTCTGCGCATAATATTAATGGCAGCATCGTGGCCATCAAATAAAGCAGCTGCTGTTACAATTCTAATTTTGTGTTTGGGTTTGTATATTTCTACAGTTTCCATGAAGTTGATAAATTGAAAGCACAATTATAAGGAAAATGCCAATAGTTTTTAGGTACAAAATATTGATAGCATTACGCACAAAGTGCTATTGGTAATAAACCCTCTGGCAAATAGGACATATTTGATTTAATTGGATAAATGGTTAATTAATATTGGTATCAAATTACTTATTTGGCCATATGATAAAACAGGTGTTTAAAATAGCGCTATTTATTTTGTTTTTGTTTAATAATGCGCTGGCTCAAAATGGATTAAGGCAAGGGAAAATATTTTATGAAATGGATTTCCCTGAGATTCCGCCTGCGCAAAAGGCAGAAATAGCTGATTTGTTGCCTAAAGATGCCACCGCCTATTTTAAAAATGGAAATACAAGGGTTGAAATGCCGATGCCTTTTGGTAAGTTAATTATTATAAGAGATTCTAGTAAGAAGCAATTTGTGTTTGCTTTTAACAATGTAGAAAAGAAAAAGAAGGTTGCTTTTATAAAAACGGACGAAGAGATAAAAAAAATGAACAATGATAGCAACGCAATAAAAACGACTGTTACTGTTACCAAAGAAACAAAGAAAATAGCGGGTTATACTGCTACTAAAGCCATTATTTCTTTTGAAGTAAAAGGCAAAACAGTTACCACAGAGTGTTGGTTTAGTAAAGAAATACCCAAGGTAAATATGGGAGGGGAACAAGATTTTTTATTCAATCAGTTAGAAGGAGGTTTGTTGGAATATACTACTATGCAAGGTGATATGAAAACCATTATGCGTATTAGACAAATAGTTTTTGAAGAGACCAATGATAAATTGTTTGAGCTAGGCCCAAGTTACAAATTGGTTAAAAACGAAGAAGAGTTAACGGAAGAAATGATTAAGTAAAGGAGACTCTAAGAGGCGCGCAAATGCTCAATAGAAAGACCATTTACAAAGTCGAGGAAATCATCAACTTTTTTAATAAGATGCACGTTAGCTGGTAATGTTAAATCAGCAATCATAAACTGAAAACCAGTTACCAAAATTTGCGAATTAGACCAATTACTACTTAAAAATTCCACCAATTCCTGCATGCTTATTTTTAAGTGCGCTGAAGTAGCGGTTGTAAAAATATAATCAGGCGAGTCGTCATGAAAGGCTTGCTGCAAGTCTCTCAAAGGAACATCTTGGCCTAAAAAAATAACCTCGTGGCCTCTGGCACGAATAATATAATTGGCAAATAATAAACCCAAACTATGTGTTTCACTTTCTGGCAAAAACAAAAGGAATCGTTTTTTTCCTTCCCCCGATTTCCCCATCATTTTATCAATGGCTACATAGAGTTTTTGCTTGATGATATTGGAAACAAAATGTTCGTGAGAGGGTTGAATAGAGCCAACTTGCCATAAAATGCCAATTTCATTCAATAAAGGAAGAATAATTTTAATAAAGGCTTGTTCTATACCGTAGTTGGCAATAAATTGGTTTGTTTTTTTATGAAATTCAAACTCGTTAAACTCTAACATAGAGGCAATAAGCGATTTGATATGGCTTGAATATTCGTTGTTTTGAGTGGTAAGTTGAACTACTTGATTGGAAATTTCTTCGGGCTTTAATTTGGCTATTTCAGAAATTTTAAAGCCATGATTGTTCAGAACACTTATATTGAGCAACAATTTAAGATCTGCATCATCATAATAACGAATATTGGTCTCTGTGCGTTTAGGATTTATAATTCCATAACGCTGCTCCCAAATGCGTAAAGTATGGCTTTTTATGCCAGTAAGTGATTCTATATCTTTAATTGAAAAAGTGGCCAAACTAGTATTTAAAATTTGTTACTTCTCTGTAAACATTATAGCTATACAAATGTTTTGTAAACATAATAAGAAAATATGAAATATCTAATAACGGGTGGTAGTGGGTTGATTGGCAGTAAGATAACTCAGTTGCTTTTAAAGGAAAATGACCAAGTAAATTGGTTAAGCACTTCTAAAAAGGAAGAAAATGGAGTAACCACCTATAGCTGGGATTTAGAAAAGGGCAGCATTGAGGGCGGGTGTTTTGAAGGTGTAAATGCCATTATACACCTAGCTGGAGCTGGTGTAGCCGATCACAAATGGACACCAGCGTATAAAAAATTGCTTATAGCCAGTAGGATAGACTCAACTCGAGGTGTTAACGACCCCATTTTGAAGGCTT
>JANMIV010000415.1:0-6395 GCA_031375995.1 Bacteroidota bacterium | reverse complement strand
AACCGTTTTTTGCATACCTTTTACCTCATTGAGAAGTTTTTCCCCAAATTACCTGTTGCAATATATAATTGTTTCAAATTTTTTCAATTATTGCTTTGTAGGACCATCCCCAACCGCACAAACAAAGCCTCAACTATCCGTAGTCTCTGCCAAGCCTTAGTAGAGGGGACTACGGATTTTAAATGAAAAAAGAGTTTGCAACTCGTTTTATACATAATATATTTGAATAATGTCAGAAGACGGATATCAAATAAGAGATCAATTTGCAGTACATTTTATCACTTTTTCAGTAGTAGAATGGATAGATGTTTTTACAAGAAAAATATATACTGATATAGTTGTTGAAAGTTTAAAATTTTGCCAAACTAATAAAGGTTTACAAATACATGCTTGGTGTTTAATGAGCAATCATATTCACTTAATAGTATCCACTAAAGAACCAATTACACTTTCGGAAGTATTGAGAGATTTAAAAAAGTTTACATCAACCAACATTATTAAGGCAATAGAAAATAACACAAGAGAAAGCAGAAGAAATTGGATGTTGTGGATTTTTAAAAAAGCGGGAGAAAAAAATAAAAGAAACAAAAATTATCAATTTTGGCAACAAGAAAACCATCCTATTGAATGTTCAACTCATGAAATATTACAATCAAAAATGAAGTATTTGCACGAAAACCCAGTAAGGGCAGGTTTAGTAAGAAATGAAAGTGATTATATTTATTCTAGTGGAATAGATTATTATACAAAAGAAAAAGGATTAATTGAAATTGATTTTCTTAATTAGCCCGTGTCGGAGACACTACATTTCATTATAAATCCTTAGAGCGCTTCGCTAACTCTAAGGATAGTAAGGTAGGCCCATCCTCCAATTGTATAAATAAAGCTAAAATAAAAAAGCCAAGAGTATTTACACGCTTGGCTTTTTTGTTTTATAAATCTATTAACTATTTTACTTCTTCAAAAGTAGCATCTTGCGTATTGCTATTGTTAGCGGTTTGGCTTTCTTTTCTGCTGTTAGTGTTAGTCAATTTTAAGGGATATTTTATGTTCCAGTCCATTTAATGTAAAATGAATTTTGTCCTTGTCGTGGAGAGAAATTTGGCGGTCGCCAAAGTCAAATTCTTTATGATGATTTGGGCAAAGCAATAGAATATTATCAGGTGTTTCTCGTCCTTTCCTATGCTTCGGTTCTATATGTGCTGCTTCAATATAAAATGAACCATCTTTCTTTTTTATAGTTGTTGAACAGATTTGACATTTGAAGTCTTTAAGAATTTTTAATTGTGCAATCGTCTTGTTGTCGCGTTTATAAGACTTACCACTTATTATTATTTCTTCTGGGTCTGTCGGCTTTAGTTTATTTAGTTCGGCAATGATTTCTTGCTTGGTCTTATCTAGATTTTTTAGTTCTGCTACTATTGCTTTTTGTTCTTGTTCGTCAATTGTGTCAATTGGTGCAGCTAAATACTTTGCATAAATGTCTCTCATTTTATGCATAGTTACATTTTGTTTCGCTTCATAATATTCTATATGAAGTCTTAAAGCTGTTAATGCATTAAATAGTATTGATGAGCCATAGTCTTTGTAAATGTTATCAAAGTAATATTCCATTGAGTAGGCGTTAAGTGTTCTTGTGAACTTTTTACCTTCAAGCATACACCGGAAATTTTGAATATAATCAGCCGCTGAATTAATATTCATTCTGCCGTCTACCGATAGTTGCTCTTTACCTTCTCTAAGGGTCAATTTACTTTCATATACTTTTTTCGAAAAGTCGTATGCTAATGGTGTTAATTCGTTAGGTATTTTCATTATGTCTATTTTTCATGTGTGTGTCGTCTTTTGAGCTGACTGCTAACGTTTTGCAAGCAGAGGCAGGCGGACATTTCAAGCACTTTCCTGTCAGCCTTGCACAAAAGTTTATTCGAAGATATGAACTTTATAAAGCGGAGGCAAATAAAATAAATGTCTGAGAAGCAGGCCTTGATTTATGCCGTAGCCCTTGCACTTCCTGCCGCTAGCGCTTGCTTGCTGTTACTGGCTGTAAGCACCACACAGCTTATTCATCTTCTTCGGTATCAGTCCAAATAGAGGTCTTGTAACCAGAGTCCGTAATTGGAAGTCTTTTTGAAAATGCTGGTTCTGGATTAAACTTTGCTTCTTTTTGACATATGAGCTCAATTAGAAATAATGAAACAGGAACCTCAATGGCCTTTCGGAATTTAATTAGAATTTGGCCTACATATAACACATCATTTAACCATTCAGTTGCTTCTTCAATAGTAATAACTATAGTCGGTGGGTCAAAATGATTTAAGTGATTTCTTAATTTTCTTAATTTGTTGAATCTGTTAAATTCCTGTTCAATGTCAAAAGGCTTACCTGTAATTTGTCTCACCCACTTTAGTTTATCTTTTATTCTTCTGTTGTTCTTTGCACCAATTTTTTCTTTATTAAAAGTCCATCCAGGCTCAGGTGCATATTCTGCTTTATTATATAATTGATTTAAATTGATATCAACAAGCGAAACACTGTCGTTAATAAGACTCCGTAAATCTAATATCCAATCACTAAATAAGGCTCCGTCAGAGTTTTCAATTAGAGATTTTCTAGTTTTTATGATTCTTTTGATTAATGCAGGTTGAAATGTCGTAAATATATGACCTTCTCTGTCGAGTTTTGGCTTAATTGGATAATTGTCACCGTATTGTTGCTGTGGAATACCATCATTGACGAAGAGTGTGTTTTCATTATCTTGGTCGAAAAAGTGAAAATTTTGACTCATGTCTAATGATGTGTCGAGCCATAAGCAACCAATTGGTTGGAGATTAAATTTTTCACAATCAAATTTCCCTACGTTTCTTAATTCTTCGGCTATAATTAGATAATTCAAATTCCCCGAAGACATTCTCGCATTATCCTTTTCTCTTGTCCAGTGGATTTGATAAGTGTTCCTATCTTTTTTCCATTTCTTAATTGGCTGAGATTTTATAATATCGAAATAAGATTTTGTTACCAATTCCGCAGCTTGGCTTATAAAGCCTGTCGGTGGCTTTTCATCATAAATAACATACTTATGATTTAAAGGTCTTTCATAACCTTCTTGAGTAAGTGCTACCCATGGCTTGTCGTCCTTATACAGAATAAATTTTTCATTTGTCATGTATGTATGTGTACCATTTTTTGTCGGTAAAAAATTGTCCGCTTATTGACACCAACTTGTATATTTGGATGCATTTTTGCATGCTTTTCAAACATACTTTTTTTTTCATAAATCCAAATCATCAAACGGACTTTTTATATTTTGAATATTTTTAGTACTCAGGTGAGTACATATTTCGGTTATTTTGCTGCTTTTATGGCCTAAAATTTCTTGAATAGATCAATTCACTGTTTTTTTAGCTGGGTTGATTGTTAAAAAAACGGTTTGAGCATTTTGTTTTTTGTCAGGTGCTAAATGGTATACTAGCGTTCAAGAGCCCTATTTTTTAAAATCAATGTATTCAATAGCGTTGTGCGTTATCTTAAAGAAAAGACTAGAAGCAGAAAGAAATATTACAATGTCCCCAACTATGCGTAAATCCGTTACTATACTCTTGCGATAAATAAGCTTTGGTGTATTCTAATTGAAATCTTTTGTAAGAAATTACAATGCCTAAAAAAGTTTGGCCCACAAACCTGTTTATACTCGAAGCAGGTAGAGTATAAATACTATTAGAAAATAAACCTCCTTCCATGGTAGCATTGTATCCTACCACTTTACCAATAACTTTTGCAAAACCATATAATTGAAATTTTTTAGCGTTAGCTTGTTTTGTAATACCCAGATTTGCAAAATAATTATTCATATAGCCTACCCTAAACATGGTTCCAACCGAAGCATCGGTGTATAAAGTACCAAGCCGGCCTTGCGCAAAGCCAGTAGCTATTAAATAGTTTTTATGAAATAAACCTTTTTCATAAATAGCCGTATAGTTTAGTATTAAATCGTTGCTTATTTGGTATTGCCAGCCTAAAGGTAATAAATCGCCTATAGCGTAATGAATGCCTTTTTGCTCTTCTTTACCGCCCACTGCTGGCCCCATAATTCCAATATCTACTTGTGAGGTAATTCTAGTATGTTTTACTTCATCCATTGCTATTTGGAAATTAGATAAAAACATAGTTGCCGCATAAGGTCTATTTCCCACGGGGATAGAATCAATACGAATGCTACTAGGTGTAAATCCATCTCGTTCAATGGCTATACCTGTAAATAATGAAGTACTCTTTTTAAGTTTAATAAACAAAAATGGAATGGAAATTTTTTGAAAGATGGGGGTGATTATTTCTAACCTTACTCCTTGTGTATAATATCTGTCAGTAGCACTAAAATAGTCGTTGTCATAATTAAAACGAACAAGCTTATCTTGAGCAAATACTTGACTACAAAAAAAAACAACCAATAATGTAAAATAGCGCATGGTTTATTTACGAGAAATATACTAGTAACGATTTTTGGTATTAAATCCAGTAATTAATAATAACAAAAAAGCCAAGCATACTATGCCTGGCTTTTATATTTTAAAAGAACTACTTTTTATTTTACCTCTTCAAAAGTGGCATCTTGTGTGTTGCTATTGTCAGCAGCACCTGTACTTGATTCTGCGCCTGATTCTGCATTTGCTTCTGCACCTTGAGTAGCTTTATACATATCCTCACTAGCAGCAGCCCAAGCCGTATTTAACGCTTCCAAAGCAGCATCAATTCTTGGTAAATCTTTGGCTGTATGAGCAGCTTTTAATTCTTCCAATCCTTTTTCAATCGCTTCTTTCTTTTCAACTGGAATTTTCTCTCCATATTCTTTCAACTGTTTTTCAGTTTGGAATATTAAGCTATCTGCCATATTGATTTTTTCAGCTTCTTCTTTTGCTTTTTTATCCGCATCTGCATTTGCTTCCGCTTCTGCTCTCATGCGTTTTATATCGTCATCACTTAAACCTGAAGAGGCTTCAATTCTTATTTTTTGCTCTTTTCCTGTTCCTTTGTCTTTGGCACTTACATGCAAAATACCGTTTGCATCTATGTCAAAAATAACTTCTACTTGCGGCACACCACGTTGTGCTGGTGGTATTCCATCTAGGTGGAAACGACCTAAGCTTCTGTTCTGAGCTGCCATTGGACGCTCACCTTGCAATACATGTATTTCTACACTTGGTTGGTTATCGCTTGCAGTACTAAATGTTTCCGATTTTTTGGTAGGAATAGTAGTATTTGCATCTATTAACTTAGTAAACACACCACCCATTGTTTCAATACCTAAACTTAAAGGAGTAACATCTAATAATAGTACATCTTTCACATCTCCAGTTAAAACACCACCTTGAATGGCTGCACCTATTGCTACCACTTCATCTGGATTTACCCCTTTAGAAGCTGCTTTTCCAAAGAATTTTTCTACCGCTTCTTGTATAGCTGGAATACGGGTTGATCCTCCAACAAGAATAATTTCATCAATATCGCTGGTGCTGTAACCTGCATTTTTTAAAGCAGTTTTACAAGGCTCAATAGTACGTTTAATTAAACTATCAGCTAATTGTTCAAATTTAGCACGGGTAATTGTTTTTACTAAATGCTTTGGAATTCCATCAACTGGTATAATATATGGTAAATTTACTTCCGTTTGTGTAGAGCTAGAAAGCTCAATTTTAGCTTTTTCTGCCGCTTCTTTCAAGCGTTGCAAAGCCATTGGATCTTTGCGTAAATCTATGCCTTCATCACTTTTAAATTCTTCAGCTAAAAAGTCAATCAATACATGGTCAAAATCATCACCACCTAAGTGCGTATCGCCATCAGTACTTTTTACTTCAAAAGTACCAGTACCATCTACATCATACATTTCCAACACAGAAACGTCATGTGTTCCACCACCACAATCAAAAACAACTACTTTTATATCTTTTTTCGATGTTTTGTCTAAACCATAAGCCAAGGCAGCAGCAGTAGGCTCATTAATAATACGTTTTACAGTTAAGCCAGCAATTTCTCCAGCTTCTTTAGTGGCTTGGCGTTGTGCATCATTAAAATAAGCCGGAACAGTAATAACTGCTTCTTTTACTTCGTAACCTAAGTAGTCTTCAGCCGTTTTTTTCATTTTTTGCAAAATCATGGCCGAAAGTTCTTGTGGAGTGTATAATCTTCCATCAATGTCAACACGTGGGGTATTATTATCCCCTTTTTTTACGGTGTACGACATACGACTGATTTCCTTTGTTACTTGGTCGTAAGTATTACCCATAAAACGTTTAATGGATGAAATGGTGTTTTTAGGATTGGTTACAGCCTGACGTTTTGCAGGATCACCAATTTTACGCTCACCATCTTTAATAAATGCCACTATGGAAGGAGTTGTT
>JANMIV010000396.1:0-2334 GCA_031375995.1 Bacteroidota bacterium | reverse complement strand
ACATCCACACTGTGCTATCAGTCATGAAGTACAGTTTTCTTGCTGTCTGTGCGACTGAGTAGAAAGCTATTATGACATTGTCTGACATTGCCTAGTCATTTTGCGAGGATTACATTGTGCAATATTAACACTGTGCAATATTTGTTATCTTAGTAAAACTTTATATTAATTTGGAAGACAATCACTAATTGATTATATTAAAGATTTTTTCGTTTCATCTAATGCTACTGATGTAAGAAAAGTAGACTTTGCAGAATCTGATGGCGTCTCTACATCAATGATAGCAAATCCTTTAATAAATAATGATAAACCAGGACAAAGCACTGCCCCAGCAACAGGATTGTACAAAGAATTATCGTTAAGAAAAACTACTAGTGGGTCGAAAAGTTTTTATGTTCAAGGTCACTTACTAAATGCTGAAATGGGAGGACCTAATTCAGCAGATAATCTAACTCCATTAAGAACATATACTAATGATGAACATAAATTAATAATTGAAAAAAATTTAAAAACACATTATGAAGCAAAGAAAAAATTAAAATATACTGTTATACCAACATATGGTTTATCTAGTCCTGAAATTGACAACCCTACTAATGATCCTAGAATAAAAACTATAAATAAAATTAAAGAAGTAGAACGTAAGTCAGTGCCAATCAAAATGGCGATAAATTCTTCTTACTTTATTCAAGAAGGCGATAAAGAAACTGAAAAAACAATTTATAATGGCACTATAAACAATAACGTTGGAACTGACGAAAAAGATTATGTAATTTAAAAAACTAAAACATGCCATTTCAAGCTCTAAAATTATTCTTACTTCAATCGCTTCAATCTAATAATGAAGACGAACAACCGTTGTATGATTTTGAAAATTCTTTTTCAGAAGTTTTAGAACAAAATACCACTCACGAAGAAGCGGTTGTATTGCTTTGTACATTGGCGCCTCATGTTTTACCGCATTTTTTTGATGACATAATCAAAGAAGTATTTCCAGAAGGTGGAGAACTTCCTGAATTAGGCGGAATTCGTTTGGAAAATCACCGTGGTTTTTTACCAACCGGAGAAACAATACAATATATTCTTGCTAAAAACGACATCAATTTTCGATTAAAAATCCAACTTTTATTTGAACCTTCACATTGGTTTTTTAAAAACAATATTTTAAGTATTGAAAATACCAAAGAAGGCGAACCTTTTATGAGTGGACGAATTATTTTAAAACCCGAAATAGTACATTTATTATTTTATGGAGAAAAATTAAAACCAAAATTCAGTCCCGATTTTCCTGCTCAAGAAGTTAAAACGTTAATGGAATGGGAAGATTTAGTAGTAAATGAAACCACACATTCGCATATTAACCAGATCAAACTTTCTTTAAAACATCAAGATAAATTAAGAGAAGAATGGGGAATGGCAAAACAAATTGCTCCTGGTTATCGCACGCTTTTTTATGGTCCGTCGGGAACCGGAAAAACACTCACAGCAACACTTATCGGAAAAGAATTTTCACGAGAAGTATACCGAATTGATTTGTCGCAAGTGGTTTCAAAATACATTGGTGAAACCGAAAAAAATCTTGAAAAAATATTCACTCAAGCCGAAAACAAAAACTGGATATTACTTTTTGATGAAGCCGATGCTTTATTTGGCAAACGAACGCAAACCAAATCGTCTAACGATAAATATGCCAATCAAGAGATTGCGTATTTGCTTCAAAGGTTGGAAGATTACCCAAGTTTGGCGATTTTGGCAACCAATATGCGGAATAATATTGATGAGGCTTTTACGAGAAGAATACAATCAATTATTCATTTTCCTAAGCCCGAACCTCGTGAAAGGCTGAAATTATGGCAAAGTACGTTTAGCAACTCGGTTATTTTGGACGAAAGTATTGACCTCGACCAAATTTCAAGACAATACGAATTGGCAGGCGGCTCGATTGTAAACGTGGTGCAATATGCTTCGCTGATGGCACTCAATAGAAATACAAATACGATTTCGTCAGACGATTTATTAAAAGGAATAAGAAAAGAATATTTGAAAGAAGGAAAAACAGTGTAAATAGAAAAAAACATGTTTCAGTCAAAAACAAATTCCGAAAATAGTGTAGCAAATCCATCGGCTGAAAATACTGGAGGCACAAAAAGCCTGTTTATTCAACCAAAACTCACTATTGGCAGTCCAAACGACCATTTTGAGCAGCAAGCTGACCAAGTAGCTGACCATGTAATGCGTATGCCAAATAGCTCCCCCTCTATTAGTGGGGGCGGGGGAGAGGTTGTTCAAAGAAAATGTGCCGCTTGCGAACATGAAGAAGAAAAAATACAGCGA
>JANMIV010000321.1:0-1324 GCA_031375995.1 Bacteroidota bacterium | reverse complement strand
CAACTATTTTTTGAAAAACGCTACTCTTTTACGGAATTAAAAAATCCAGATTTTATCAAAATAGCAGATGGTTTTGGTGTAAAAGGCCGAAAAATAGCTAATCCTGACGACCTCGAAGGTGCAGTATCTGAAATGTTGGCTCACGATGGGCCCTATTTATTGCACGTTATGGTAGAAAAAGAAGAAAATATATTTCCAATGGTACCCGCAGGTGCATCAGCCGACGAAGTAGTATTGGGTTAAAAAAATTTATACAATCCTTCGCCTAAAACGATTAACAAACTCTATAATTTTATGAAAAATTATACCATATCCGTTTTTACGGAAAATAAAACAGGACTTTTGATGCGTGTAGTACAAGTTTTTACACGCAGAGGCATTAATATTGAAAGTTTGACAACCTCTCAGTCGAGTATGGAAGGTATTTTTCGCTTCACGATTGTGGTGGACGTGACAGACGAAATGGTCAAAAAATTGGTGGCACAATTGGATAAACAAATTGAAGTTATCAAGGCATTTTATTATGAAAATGAACAAATTATCCATCAAGAAATGGCTTTATACAAAGTTCCTATGGCAATTTATCAAGACCCAGGTCATATGATTAACCTCATGCGTAAGCATCACGCACGCATTTTGACGGTCGAAAAAGAGTTTGTTGTGATAGAAAAAACAGGACTTGAGAGCGAAACCGAAGCCTTGCTTACAGAACTCAAAGAAATCGGAATTTACGAGTTTGTCCGAAGTGGTCGTGTAGCAGTAGCGAAACCAATGGAGCAGTTAAACGAGTATTTAAAAACATTAAGTAACGTGTAAAAATTTCGTTTATTTTAGTCCAATTACTTATAATTTTTTTTGAAAACAATTAAAATAATACAAAAATATGGCACAATTAAATTTTGGCGGCACCGTAGAAAATGTCGTAACGAGAGAAGAATTTCCTTTAGAAAAAGCACGAGAAGTGCTAAAAAATGAAACTATTGCAATTATTGGTTATGGTGTACAAGGGCCAGGTCAGTCGCTAAATTTACGTGACAATGGGTTCAATGTCATTATCGGACAGCGTTCTCCAAGCGCATCTTTTGATAAAGCGGTAGCGGACGGTTGGATTCCTGGCGAAACGCTTTTTAGTATTGAAGAAGCCTGCGAAAAAGCGACAATTATTCAATATTTATTGTCTGATGCAGCACAAATTGCTGCTTGGGAAACCATAAAAAAACACTTATACTAAAGTGAAATTGGTTTTCGGATTACGTTTTAATCTGTTTTTGCATATTTGAATGACTGAAATTTAGTTCCAATAAATGTTTTCAGTTCGTTTTTA
>JANMIV010000316.1:0-1343 GCA_031375995.1 Bacteroidota bacterium | reverse complement strand
ATTTTCAGATACATATAAGTAAGCGGTAAAATCATCGTTTCGGTAGCCGTTCAGACTTACGTAAACCCTTGATTTTGAGTGCTTTGAGGCTTGTACACGGCTGCACCAAAGGGAGCGAGGAAGTCCTGTATTTACATTTTTCCAGTCATCGCCACCATTTTTTGAAACATGAATATTGCCATCGTCCGTACCTGCATAAAATAGTCCAAATTTCATTGGGCTTTCGTGAAAAGTCGTAATAGTACCGTACGGAACATCGCCTTTTTTAGCTCCATTTGTGAGGTCTTCCGAGATAGCTTCAAAGTGTTCTCCTTTATCAAAAGAGCGATGTACTTTATTGGAGCAAAAATACACAATGTCTTGATTATGAACACTTAATGCAATAGGAGATTGCCAGTTCCAACGCAACGGACGCTCGCCCAAATCGTGTTTTGGTGTGATGTATTTTTCTTCGCCTTCGCCTATTTTTAAACGAGAATAATTGCCAAATTGATAGCCCGTATAAACCGTTTTATTGTCACGAGTGTCTATCGCAACTTGCATTCCGTCACCGCCCATAATGAATTTCCAAGGATTTTGACCGTCCTGATACCAAGCATTATCGAGCTTTGTTTTGCTACTTGCAAACCAAACGCCATTGTCTTGCAAACCACCATACACATTATAAGGTTTTGCCATATCTACATTGATAGCATAAAATTGACCAACAGGCGGATTGTTGCATTTTACCCAATTTTCGCCATAATCATAAGAAATATTTATCCCACCATCGTTGCCGTTGATGATATGTCCAGGTTTATTTGGGTTGCACCAAAGCGCATGATGATCGGCATGAACGTTCTCTTTATTGATTAAAATAAAGGTTTTTCCACCGTCGTCAGAGCGAATAATAGGCATGGCAGGAATATAAATTCTATTTTCGTCCTCTGGCGAAACACGTATTTGAGCAAAATAATAACCATACGTAAAAAATACACCTTCGAGTGATTTATCGTGTGTTTTTTTCCAAGAGCGACCTTCATCGTCGCTGCGGTAAATTTCTGCGCCTTTTACTTCGGTATCAAAAAGATTATTGTTGGCGTCTTCTAAAAAATCTACGAGTGTTTGTGGCGTATATTTTCCATCTTTTACAAACGTTTTTATTTCTTTCGCTTTGTATTTTTCAGGAAAATCATTTGCGGATAAAAAGGCTTGTAATTTTTCGTCAGTCAATTTCAAAAAATCGTCTTTTGAAATCGTTTTGAGTTGTTTTTTAGTCAATTTATCTTCATCTTCATCCTTTTTTTCTTTTTCTGCTTCTGTTTTTTCAAATTGATTGTCTATTATAGCGTACAATACTTTTT
>JANMIV010000305.1:0-11849 GCA_031375995.1 Bacteroidota bacterium | reverse complement strand
ACACAAGTTACACCTGTAAATCCAGGCGATAACGTGAAGTTTACAATTACAGTTTACAATCAAGGTACAGTACCAGCATTTAACGTAGAAGTTGTAGATTACTTGCCAGCAGGTATGACATTAGCAGCTACCGAAACGAACTGGACAGCAAACGCCTCAGGTGTAGCTACTTTGAATACAAAAATAGCAACTATTGCAGCAAACTCAACTGCAACTGTTGATATTACGGTAAAAATTGACCCAACATTTGCAGGTACACAAGCTGAAAATGCAGCAGAAATTTCTGATGCAGACGATGACAACGACCCTGTAAATGGTAAGCCAACAGACAAAGATAGTACACCAGATAAAAACAATACAGATAAATACGATACAGATAACGATATTACAGGTAACGGAAAAACAGGTGGAGATGAAGATGATCATGATAAAGCACTTATCACGGTTAAACAAATTACACCAGTATTTGACTTAGCTTTGGTTAAGAAATTGTCAGCTTCACAAACATTGCCTATTAAACCAGGCGATGATGTAACCTATACAATTACTGTAATCAACCAAGGGAATACAGATGCGTTTAACGTTCAAGTAGCAGATTATGTACCAGTTGGTATGTCATTGCCAGTTCCAAATGCAAATTGGGCTTACAACAATGGTATAGCTACTTTGCAATCAAAAATTGCAACATTGGCAGCAGGTGCTTCTACTTCTGTAAATATTACGCTAAAATTAGATGCAAATTATCCGACAAAAACGGCTAAAAACTTTGCAGAAATTAGCGAAGCAGACAACGATACCAATGCGAATAATACGCCACCAACAGATTTAGATTCAACACCAGATAACGACCCAACAAATGATGGTCAATCAAAAGATAATGAAGTAAATGAAAATGGTAAAAATCTTGGAGATGAAGATGACCATGACCCAGAAACTATCAATATTCAATTGCCAACATTATCTTTAGGTAATTTAGTTTGGAATGATACAAATAATGATGGTAAAAGAGATACAACAGAATTTGGTGTTCCAAATGTTCAAGTGGTGCTTTACAGTACAGGAGCAGACGGTATCAAAGGAGGTACAGGCGTAAATGCAGATTCAATAGTAGCAACTTTAACTACTGATGCTAACGGTAAATATTTATTTACAGGATTAGAAGAAGGTAAATACTATGTTAAATTAAACCAAATCCCTACGGGTTATGTATCTTCGACAGGAGATGGCGCCTATGATAATGATGCTACTGGTTTTTACGAGCCAGCTCAATCAGGCGACAACAACGACGAAGATAACGGTACAGGAATGACAGGTAACATGATTATGAGTGAAGTAAAAGAACTTATACGTGATTTCTTACCTATAAATGATGGAGATACAGACGCTAATACGAACTTGACAGTTGATTTTGGTATTTACAAACCAACAATATTTGACCTTGCTTTGACTAAAAAATTAGCAACAGGTCAAGCAGCGACGGTTACACCAGGTTCTACTGTGAAATTCACAATTGAAGTATTGAATCAAGGAAATGTGCCAGCTTACAATGTAGAAATCGCTGATTATATTCCTACGGGTTTAACATTAGCTGATGCAAATTGGACAGCTGATGCTTCTGGTAATGCAACACGTATTATTGCGGGTTCAATCAACCCTACAACTTCTGTAAAGGTAGATATTTCATTCACAGTTGGTTTAACTGTAAATGGTTCTTTGACTAACTTAGCAGAAATTAGTGCAGCAGATGACGATACAGATGCTACAACTCCAGCTCCAGCTGACGTAGATTCTGATTACGATAAAGATCAAACTAATGATGGTACAATCATTGACAATGACGTTACAGGCGACCATAAAAAAGACCCTAATGCAGACGAAGATGATTCAGATCCAGCAGAAATCAATGTATCTAATAAGCCAACTTTAGCTATCGGTAACCTGGTTTGGAGCGATGTAAACAACAACGGACAAGTAGATACTGGCGAAAAAGGTATTCCAAATGTAACCGTTCAGTTATACAACGCAGGAAAAAATGGTTTGGAAGATGCAACAGATACATTAGTAGCAACTTTAACTACTGATGTTGACGGAAAATACCAATTCAATGGTTTAGAAGAAGGCAAATATTGGATAAAATTAAATGGTGGACTTCCAGTTGATTTTGTTTCATCAACAGGTGGTGGAAAATACGACGCTACTATATCAGGTGCTTACGAGCCAGGTTTAGATACAGATGTGAACAATCAAGACCACGGTTCTGCAATGACAGGAACGCCGACTATGATTATGTCTGATGTTGTCACTTTGGCAATCGGTACAGAATCTGTAAATGACGATGATTCAGATGCAAATACTAACTTGACAATTGATTTTGGTTTATACAAACCACAAACATTTGACTTAGCGTTAGATAAGAAATTGGCAGCGACACAAGTTACACCTGTAAATCCAGGCGATAACGTGAAGTTCACAATTACAGTTTACAATCAAGGTACAGTACCAGCGTTTAATGTAGAAGTAGTAGATTACTTGCCAGCAGGTATGACATTGGCATCTACCGAAACAAACTGGACAGCAAACGCTTCAGGTGTAGCTACTTTGAATAATAAAATAGCAACTATTGCAGCAAATTCAACTGCAAGTGTTGATATTACGGTAAAAATTGATGCAGCATTTATAGGTACACAAGCTGAAAATGCAGCAGAAATTTCTGACGCAGATGATGACAACGACCCTGCAAATGGTAAACCTGCTGACACAGATAGCACACCAGATAAAGTAAATGATGATAAATACGTAACAGATAATGACGTTACAGGTAACGGAAAAACAGGTGGAGATGAAGATGATAGCGATAGAGCAATCATCACTATTACTCCTCCAGCTACTCCGAAATTATCTATTGGTAACTTAGTTTGGAATGATACAAACAACAACGGTAAGGTAGATTCTGGCGAAAAAGGTATCGCTAACGTAGAAGTTGTATTATACGATGCAGGTACAAACGGTACAAAAGAGGTCACGGATAATATTGTTAAAACAATAAATACAGATACTAACGGTAATTATTTATTTGATAATTTGGAAGCAGGTAAATATTGGGTAAAATTGAACACCAATATTCCTGTGGGATTAGTTTCTTCAACAGGTGGTGGTCAGTATGACAAAACAACTTCGGGTACTTACGAGCCAGGTATTAATACAGATACAAACAATGAAGACCACGGTTCGGCAATGGGCGCTACAATGATTATGTCAGATGTAGTAACATTGACAGCAGGCGGAGAATCTGTATTTGATGATGATGCAAATCCGAATACTAACTTAACAATTGATTTTGGTTTATACAAACCACAAACATTTGATTTAGCGTTAGTAAAACGTTTACCGAAAGGTTTACCTGCAAAACTTCCTGCTGGTTCTGTGATGAAATATTTCATTACAGTATTCAATCAAGGAACAGTAGCAGCGAAAGACATCAAAATCAGTGATTACATACCAGCTAAATTGAAATTGAAAGACAACTCTTGGGTTTCTGTAAATTCTACTTTGGCTGAAAAAACAATTGCGGGTCCGCTTGCGCCAGGAGATAGTGTTACGATTACTATTCGTACACAAATCGAAAAGGCTTTTGCAGGCACAATTGTAAACTATGCAGAGATTAGTGCAGCAAAAGATACTGATGGAAATGCTCCAGCAGATACAGATTCTACACCTGATAATAACTCAGGTAACGACGGTGCAAGCAAAGATAATGTTTATACCGAAAATGGAAAAACAGGTGGAGATGAAGATGATCATGACCCTGCAACTATCGAAACAATAGCTAAAAATGACCCATTAGGTTTCATTTATTGTGAAAAAACAGGCGAATTAATCAAAGGTGGTACAATAACAGTAACGCCGCCAGCAGGTGGAGATTACACCTTATTGTTCGACGGTACAGATGGTTTCTACCAATTCTTCACAGACGGTACGCCAGGTATTTATACCTTGACATACACGCCGCCTGCAGGATCTGGTTATTTGCCAAGTACACTTTGTACGCCTTTAGCTGGTCCTTTTGACCCTACGGGCAAAAATGCACCAGGTACAAACGTGGTAGTTTTAGGTAACAAATCAACTGATTTTATCACTATGGATAACTTCACTTGTGCTGCAAACCCTTACTATATGACATTTGATTTGGCAAAAGACGATCCTTTTGTACTTCAAAACAATATACCAATGAATTGTGTAACGGCTACGCCAACACTAAGCCTTGGTAACCAAGTTTGGGAAGATAAAAACAACAATGGTATCAAAGATACAGGAGAGCCAGGTATTGCAGGTGTTACAGTAACACTTTATGATGCAGGTGCAAATGGAGCAAAAGATACAACAGATGTTCAAGTAGGTTTACCTGTAACAACTGGTGCAGACGGTCTTTACAGCTTTATAGGTTTGGCAGAAGGTAAATATTTTGTATTACTTTCAAATATCCCAGTAGGTTTAATTTCTTCTAACGGAAATGGCGTTACAGATTTAGGCACAAACGGAGATTACGAACCAGGTATCAATACAGACGTAAACAACCAAGACCACGGTTCAGCAATGGCAGGTGGTGGAATTATGTCTTCTGTAATTGATTTGATTATAAATACAGAATCTACGAATGACGGCGACAACGATACCAATACCAATTACACAATTGACTTTGGTCTTTATACGCCAACTGTTCTTCCAGCAGGGTTGAGTGGTATGACATTCTTAGATTGCAACGATGATAATATTTCAACAGGAGATTCTCCTTTGGCTAATGTAACAGTTACCTTGGCAACAACAGGAGCAGGTGGAACAATTATTGGAACAAAAGTAACAGGAGCAAACGGTGTTTACACTTTTGGAAATGCACTTGCAGCAGGTTCTTATCAATTGACATTCTCTAAGCCAGCAGGTTTGAGTTTCACAACTGCAAACCAAGGCGGAAATGATGCAATTGATAGTGATGCAAATGTTACAACAGGTCAAACAGCAACATTTACTTTGGCAGCAGGTCAATCTGCAATTTACGATGCAGGTTATACTGATACAGGAAAACCAGTATTGGTAAATGCGCCAAGTGATATTACTGTAAACTGCGACGCTGTTCCAGCAGAAGCTAATTTGACGGCAACTGATAATTATGACCAACAGGTTGATGTAGCTTACAATCAAACGAGAAACGACGGTAATTGTGCTTTCAATTATTCATTGACACGTACTTGGACAGCGACAGACGATTGTGGAAACACAGCTATTCATACGCAAAACATTACGGTTCGTGATACTGAAAAACCATTATTATCAAATGTACCAGCAGATGCGACATTGTCTTGCGACCAATTAATACCTGGTGCAACAGTGGTTACATTTACGGATAATTGTGATAAAAATGCTGTATATGAACCCAAAGAAACAAAATTAGCAGGTTCAACTTGCGCTGATTCTTATGTCTTAATACGCACATGGACAGTAACAGATGCTTGTAATAATGTAGCAAATGCGGTTCAACGTATCACAGTTGCAGATAATGTAGCACCAGTGCTTACAGTAACAGCAGACAATGTAACAGTAGAATGTAACGCAATTCCTGCTGCAGCTACTGCAACAGCTACTGATAATTGTGATAAAGATGTTACTATTACTTACAATCCAGCGAAAATAGACGGAACTTGTCCAGATAGTTATACCTTGATACGTACTTGGACAGCAACAGACAACTGTGGTTTGACAAGTGCAAAAATACAAACGATTACAGTGAGCGATACAAAAGCACCTGTTTTCGCTAATGTTCAAGATGTAACAGTTTCTTGTGGTGGAAATACAGCTACTGCTGCACCTACTGCAACTGACAATTGTGACAAAGATGTAGAGATTACAAGCGAAGAAATGGCTTCAACAGGCGATTGTTTGACAGGTAAAATAGTTACTCGTAAATACAGAGCAGTTGATAATTGTGGAAACATAGCTACTGCTATCCAAACGGTAACAGTTATAGACAATACGCCACCTACAATTTCGGTAGCACCAGCAAACGTAACAGTCGATTGTGGAAATATCCCAGTGGTAGGTAAAATTACTGCAAGTGATAATTGTGGTGAACTAATGTTTATGCCTGGTGAAGAAAAATCAGCAGGAGATATTTGCTCAGGATTTACAATTACACGTACTTGGATGGTAATGGACGCTTGCGGAAATTCAGCTTCAAAAGTACAAGTGATTACAGTAACACCAGACAAAACAGCTCCAAACTTAACAGGTGTACCAGCAAATATAGATTACGATTGTACGGATAAAATTCCAGTAGCAAACGTAATTGCAACGGATAACTGTGATAGTAAAGTTGATGTTAAATATACGGAAGACAAAGTAGGCGATGGTTGTGGTTACAAACTAATCCGCTTCTGGTCAGCTACTGACAAATGTGGAAATAATGTAACAGCACAACAAGTAATTACTGTTCGTGATAAAACAGCTCCAACTTTGGTTGGTATGCCATTAAACATCACAGTAGATTGTGCAGATGCACTTCCTACGGCAGCTACGCCAACAGGTGCTGACGCTTGTTCAAAAGTAGTAACTGTAACACTTGATGAAAAAATTACAGGCGACAAAAACGCTTGTGAATATCAAGTAGTTCGTACTTGGACAGCAACTGACGAATGTGGAAATAAAGGTACAGCTTCACAAGTAATTACTGTTCGTGATACAAAAGCACCAACCATTACTATCCCAGTATTGGGTAATTTGGCAAACGGTGGTACATTGACAGTAGAATGTGACCAAGTAGCGGTTATGGACGCTTCCAATGCAGTAGTTTCTGACAACTGTGACAAAAACGTTACAGTGAAATTTGAAGAAACAACAGCTATCAAAGGCGATTGTATCAAAGACGGTTATATTTACAAAATAAACTGTAAATGGACAGCAACTGACAAATGTGGCAACACAGCAGTATTTGAATTTACATTAAAAGTTTCTGATACAAAAGCGCCTAAATTAGCAAATGTACCTGCAAACTTAGATTTAAGTTGCGATGCGACTGTTCCAGCAGCATTAAATACAGTAACTGCAACAGACAATTGTGATAAAGATGTAGAAATTAAGTTCACTGAAACTTCTACACCTGGCTCATGTGCTAATGCAATAATTATAACACGTACTTGGACAGCAACTGATGATTGCGGAAACAAATCAACTGGTACTCAGGTAATTACTATCAAAGACAGCGAAAAACCGTCATTTGTAAGTACACCAACAGACGTAACAGTAGATTGTAACGCTATTCCGCAGCCGAATGCACCAAAAGCAATTGATAATTGTGACAAAGATGTAACCGTAACACCAGCAGTTTCTACTCCAACAGTAGTGGCAGGTACTTGCGAATACAAAATTGTTTATACTTATACAGCGACAGATAATTGTGGAAATACAGCAACTGTATCTCAAACCATTACAGTAAAAGATACCAACAAACCAACGCTTGTAGGTGTTCCAGCGGACACTAACGCAAGTTGCGAGAATACAGGTATTCCTGTTCCGACAGTAACTGCAACGGATATTTGTGATAAAGATGTAAAAGTTTCTTTCAAAGAAGATAAATTAGGAAACGGTTGTTCTTACAAATTAGTAAGAATTTGGACAGCAACAGATGCTTGTGGAAACACATCACAAGCAAGCCAAACAATTACAGTAACAGATGATGTTGCACCTAAATTTACAGGTGTCGCAACAGATATTACAGTAGATTGCAAAGCTGTTCCAGCAGCTACAACTATGACAGCTACTGACAATTGTGATAAAGATGTAGAAGTTACAAGTAATGACGTGAAAAATGGCGCAGGCTGTACTTACACGATTACACGTACTTATACAGCAAAAGATGATTGTGGAAATGTAACTATCAAAGTACAAAAAATTACCGTAAAAGACAATACAGCACCTGTAATTATCATCCCTAAATTAGCGATGATGAATGCAAAAAGCGGCGATACTTTAACTTTTGATTGCGCTACATTGCCTTCTTTTGATGAAAATGCAGCAACAGCAACAGACGATTGCGGACAAGTAATTGTGCGTAAAAACAATAAAAAAGTTGAATTTATTGACAAATTGTTGAAAACAGGCGATTGCAAAAATGACGGCTTTACACACTTACTATACTGTGAGTGGATTGCAGAAGATGAATGTGGTAATGTTGCGAAATTTGGTATCTACATGAAAGTTGTTGATAAAACAGCTCCTGTATTAGCAAATGTACCAGCAGATTTAACCATTGGTTGTACTGATAATCTACCAGCAGCAGCAAATGTAACAGCGACTGACAATTGTTCTAAAAATGTAAAAGTAACGTTTGATGAAAAAACTTCGGCAGGTACGCCTTGCTCAACTACTATCGTTCGTACATGGACAAGCGTAGATAGCTGTGGTAACTTTGCGACGAAAACACAAACTATTACACGTATTGACAATGAAAAACCTGAATTTATTGGTGTTCCAAACAACGTAACACTCAATGCAGGCGCACCTGATCCAGTATATGTAGTAAAAGCTACTGACAAATGTGACCCAACTGTAACTGTAAAAGAAGATGTGAAAAAAGCAACAGTAGGTTGTGATGAAATTACAACTTACACTTGGACAGCAACAGATGCTTGTGGAAACATAGCAACAGCAACAGCAACCGTAACTCGCAAAAATGTTAATGCAACTGTTTTAGCTGCAAACATCGATGTAGTAACGAAAGCAGATATTTGTGCAGGAAAAACAGGCTCTGTAAATATGGGTCCTGCAAACTACACTTATACTTGGGCTGATGGTTTTGTAGGAGCAACTCGTGGAACATTAGCAGCAGGCGATTACATTGTAACAGTTTCTGACGGAGCTTGCGCTTCAAAGGTAATTACGGTTAAAATAACTTCGGATTGCCCTTGTGTAAAACCTACACTTGAAACACAGAAAATTACAGACGCTACTTGTAAAGCAAAAGATGGTGCGATTGATTTTGCTGTAAACGGAAACAAGAGTGATTTCACTTACACTTGGTTACCAGCAGTAAGCACTTCAAATACAGCGACTGGCTTAGAGGCAGGTACTTATAAAGTAACTGTTGCGAAAATAGCAAGTCCAGCTTGTTCTGATGAATTTACATTTATAGTAAAAGAAACGCCTTGTCCTACGAATTGTGTAAAACCTACTTTAGATGCACAAAAAGTAACAGATGCAAGTTGTGGTTCGAAAAACGGAGCAGTTGAATTGACAGTGAACGGTGGAAATGCAAATTACACTTACGCTTGGTCATCAGCAGTTTCTACTTCAAGTACAGCAACAGGTTTAGAAGCAGGTACATACACCGTAACAGTTTCAAGAGCAAACGATGCTACTTGTTCGCAAGTATTTACTTTCACAGTAAAAGCAGTGGGCGATTTAGGTATTTTTGCAAATACAACTGATACACGTGATATTGCAGATTGCGCAGGTACAATAAACTATTGTTTACCAATAACAATCGCAGACATTACATCGGCTAAATACGATATTTCTGACAATGGAACTTTGATTACTTCTGGTTTCAAAGGTTGTGATTTCGATAGTATGTTCTTGTATAATTACGGTATTTTACCAGACAACGCACCATACAAATTGACAAATTGGTCAGTAAATGGTGTAAATAATACGCTTGATTTCTCTACAATGAGTGAATTGGTAGCAAAAATGAATGTTTGGGACGCTACTGGAAATTGGAACTTAGATGCTACTGCAAAAGCAATAAAAGGTGGTGACCGTAAGAAATTCTATTCAACTCTTGTAATAAAGAGCGCAAATGGAACAAATACAACACTCGACTTGAATACGCAGTTAATTCCGCAAGGAGTAGCACTGAAACTAAACGTTGGTACGCATAATATCAAAGTAGTTTCAAAAGCAACAGGTTGTTCAGATGAGATTGCTGTAAAGGTAACTTGTACAACGCAGCCAGTAACTTGTAAGTCATTTATTGCAGACAAAGATAGATATGTATATGCTACAGTTAAAGGAGTGAAAGGAACGACTTGTTTAGAAATTCCTTACGCTAACTTAACAGATTACACCATTACAGATAACAATGCGCCATATACTGGTAAAACAGAGGCTTGTACAACAGGAACATCTTTTGAAATGGAATGTGGTATCCACGAAATGATTTTCAAAACAAAAGATGGTTGCCGTGACACTATTTTACTAAAAGTAGCTTGTGTTTCTGCAAAACAAATCGTTGATACAATATATGTAGCACAAGTAGATACATCTTGCTTAGACGTGACGGAGTTATTGGGTAAAATCAAAAATATCTCGAACGTAGCACCTGCAAAATCTGGCGAACACGCTATCTTTAGCTTAGTACCTAACTCACGTTGTGTGACTTACAAAGGTATCGAAGCAGGAGGAACAGACGAGGCAGTTTATGTAATGGCAGACGACAAAGGCATCAGCGATACGACCTTCTTCAAGATTACAGTACTCGCAAAAGTAGCCCAAATCGTACCATCGGTAGCAGTAGGAGAGAGCATAACGACGAAAGTAAACGAAGCAGTTACAGTCAATGTTTTGGCAAATGACGAACTTCGTTCAGCAATCACGAGCATCGAAATCATCAGTCAGCCAACGAATGGTACAGTAGAATTACTACAAAATGGTATGGCTACTTACACACCAAACAAAGGTTTCTGTGGTGCAAACGGTGACCAATTTACTTACCGTATTTGTACGGCAGCAGGTTGTAGCACAGCGAGTGTAACAGTGAAAGTAACTTGTAAAGACGTAAACGTATTCTCTGGTTTCTCTCCAAATGGAGATGGTATGAATGACTACTTCGCAATCGAAGGACTTCAAGAATACGCAGAAAACTCAGTGAAAGTATATGACCGTCAAGGTAACGCAGTCTTTGAACAAAAAGGCTACCGCAACGATTGGAATGGTACTTGGAAAGGTGGTAAAAACCTACCTGACGGTACTTACTTCTACTTGTTCAACAACGGTAAAGGCGAAACTAAAACAGGTTACGTACAAATCCAACGTTAATTTGAGTAGTTTAAAATAAACCAAAAAGAAGGCATGGTACTCTTAGAGTATCATGCCCATTTTTGTAGAAAAGTACTATTTGTACTGCCAAACTCTTGCTTGGTAGATTATTACAGAAGCAAGTATTACTTTTTGTCTTAAATAACTAACTGATCTTCAGTATATTGTACAACCAAGCTCTTGCTTGATTTAGATGTACTATTAAAAAAATATTTTATGAAAATAAAATTATTTCTCAGCACCTTTATTTTACTGTCGAGTTACCTCTTTGCACAAGCCAATAACGGAGGTACAGAAACAGCTGAAATACCAATTATACAATCCGCTATCACGCCCAATGACGACGGTGTAAACGATTATTTTATCATCAAAAACATAGAGCAATTTCCAAGCAACGAGTTGTATATTTTTGATAAAAGTGGAAACCTCGTTTATCACACCGAGTATTATTTCAATACTTGGGACGCTAAAAAGGACGGCAAACCAATCGCCGAAGAAATGTACTACTACGTTTTCGACGATGGTAGAGGAACGATGCAAACGGGTTATTTACAAGTAACCAAGTAGCACTAAAAGTCCAAGAGGACTGTCATCAGATGCTTATAAATGAAAAGCCACGATTTCTGTATTAGAAGTCGTGGCTTTTTTGTAGCATCTATTAGGTTTTTATTCAGTTCGTGCGTTTCTAATTGAAATGTCATCTGCATTTTTTATTTATATTTTACCACAAAATATACACCTTTTTTTCTTTTTTACAAAAAAACACC
>JANMIV010000303.1:0-27019 GCA_031375995.1 Bacteroidota bacterium | reverse complement strand
AGGGTTGCCAAAGCCTACTCAATTTCGGATATTCTGATCGGTTGGAGGGCAGAGCAAGGAACTGAAAAGTTGATTTTTGGAAGCCTTGCAGAAAATTTGCTTCAAAAAACGAATCAGGGAATCATCATTTCCAAAATTCTTCACTTCCCTCAAGAAAGTTGAACTTGCTTGCTTTGATGCTTCAGCTTGAGACTTAATGCTGATTGTCTTTAATATTTTTTTGTTGCTATTCAAAAGTTCATTTGCAATTGACTTGTAACAAAGCTCTAAGAAATGTCTCAAGTTGGTTCTTGACATTAAACAAAACGCTTCAAACCCTGAATAAATAGGACATGATCTACCAAGTGGTTCGTAGATTAGTAAAAGACATCCAAACAAATTGTTGTGTACCCAGTTTGTTTTGCCATTGAATTTATTTTGTTTGCCTGACTTCAACTTTTCAATTTCATTTAATACTTCTTCAGTTGAAATAGCTCTATTAAGCAATGCAGGAATAATTACACTAGCTTGAGGAAACTCTGGAATTAAAAAATCTTCAAGATTACCTTTAAGATTATTGTTTTTTATTGCCTTTCTTATCAAGTCCTTCAAGCGATTGTATAAAATATCATCAGTAAATACATCTTTTGACATTTCATCAACAGAAGTGCTAGGTAAAAAATCTTTGGCAGCATTCAAAACCCTTTTTTTATAGAGGTCAGATTTTCTTTTATCAAGTACTTGCGTCTCTGTACTCCTTAACTCTTCCGGCAGAATTGGTATTTTGAACGTGCTATCATTTTTCCATAATCGAAGAAATAATATTTCTGCTGCAAAAACCTCAAAATTTATGTTTTCATAGAAATATTCCAAATCATACTCTCTGTAATCGTGAGTTTCTGCAATTGGTTCATTACCAATCGTGTTCTTGTCTAAAAACGAATTGGGCTTCATTGCAAGATTAAAAATCAATGGCATCTCACTATGCTTCATCCATGTGTTTATTAGTCTTTGTTGACCAACTAATAAATTTTCATATTCATCTACATAAACCAAATAGTCAGTGTTATTAAATAAATCGTTTTGGCTTTTTATTTCTGCAACGAGTTCTTTAACAAATTCCAAAGGGAAAAAAACTGGTTGCTTAATAGTCCGAATATTACCCGCCCACGTTTGAAAAGAATTTATTTGTCTCCGAATAAATTTTTTCAATTCAGTAAAATCTGATGGGACATCACTACTAAAACTATTTAGTATTGAGAAGTCAAAAGTGTTTAAATCATTATTTTCAAAAGTCTCAAAAGAAGAATTAGCAATGCTCTCCAAACTTTTCAAAATTTCTTGGGAAATTTCCAATACTGCAAGATGCCTAAATGCACTAATCCATACGTCATCTTCATAGCCTCTCTTTGAAAGTAATTTTGCGAAATTGGTATCTACTCTCCAATAAACTCCAATATTTAAAATATCCTGTTCAGTTATATTACTTCTCTTATTGGAAAATTGGGTTTGATGGCACAAGTAGCGTAGAAGAGTTGTTTTGCCACAGCCTCTCCCACCCACAACAACTCTTGGTTTTTTTGCAGTTAACAAATCTAGCCCATCGTAGAATGGAGGTATAACAAAGTCTTCCCAAAGGTCATAGCCAAATTCTTCTGCTCTGTTTTGTGCTATGGAATTTTCTACTGTATTCATTTTCTATCTAAATTAACGGTTAAAGAGTGGATTCCAATTTTCATGCCTCTCATGCAAAACTTGTAAGGAGTTATCAGGAGCTGCATGTTCAAATGCAAATGTCAATTCCATATCCCCGTAACCATATTGATTTCCTATCCCAGGAGTAATTCCTCTTTTTGCAAGCATATCAATATAAAATGCTTTTGCTTCGCTTTGTTCATGCTGAAAATAATTACTAAAAAACGAATGAGCTGTTTTTTCCAGTTTTTCCGAGTACGTAATTTTCAGTTGAGGATAGTTTTCTTGTAAGAATGAAATCCCTTCTTCATGCGCAGTCAATGGTGCATAGACAATCAAATTATGTTCTATAACATTTACTAAATTTGAGAGGATAATTGCTTCTTCAAATTGATTCCCTGTTCCCAAAAAGTCATCAATGAAAATAAACGCACGAACACCCTTTTCTATTTCAGCTTCAATATTCCAAGGGTTAACTATCCAATTTTCCCATACACGAAAATGCCTTTTCATAAAACGCAAAATTTCATTAGAACTTTTTGTAACCGGAGAAAATGGTGTAATTGCTGGAACTAATCTTACTAAAGGGTCAACCCTTCTATCAATTAAACATGCAGGGAAATTTTGCAAATTAGGTTCCCCTAAAATTCTAAACATATTATTCAGGTTTTTATAAAGCATCTGATTAATGAGTGAATATGTTTGAGAGTTTGAACGGTAAATAAGTGCGTCTAAAACGCAAGAAGAGAAATATTTTTCTTCATCGGTTTTAAAATTATGTCTCCATGCTTCAAACTTAACCAAATCTATGCCACCCCATATTTTATATTCAATCAAATCTCTGCATCTATCTCTAATTGAATTTGAATATATTTTCCACTCTTTAGGTAAAGTAATCATATTGCAATAGGTGCTTTAATTAATGAATGAGGGTTGTATCCTTCTAATGTAAAATCTTCGTACTTGAAATCAAAAATTGATTTTACATTCTCGTTTAAAATCATCTTTGGGTAAGGTCTTGGTTCACGACTTAGTTGCAATTTAACTTGTTCAAAATGATTGTTGTAAATATGAGTATCACCAAATGTATGCACAAACTCTCCTAACCCTAAATTACATGCTTGTGCAACCATCATTGTTAGCAAAGCATAAGAGGCAATATTGAAAGGTACACCCAGAAACATGTCAGCACTTCTTTGATACATTTGACAAGACAATTTGCCATCGGCAACATAAAACTGAAAAAAACTATGACACGGTGGTATAGCCATTTTCTCAATATCAGCAACATTCCATGCACTCACAATTATTCTGCGGCTATCAGGATTGTTTTTTAAGGTTTCTATTACATTTGCAATTTGGTCAATATGCCTACCGTCAGGTGTAATCCAATTTCTCCATTGATAACCATAAATAGGGCCTAACTCTCCATTTTCATCTGCCCATTCATCCCAAATAGTAACACCATTATCTTTTAGGTACCGAACGTTTGTTTCTCCTCTTAGGAACCAAAGTAGTTCATAAATAATAGACTTTATGTGAATCTTTTTTGTCGTTATTAATGGGAATCCTTCAGACAAATCAAATCGCATCTGGTACCCAAACACACTTTTAGTGCCTGTTCCAGTCCTATCAGACTTGGAAACACCCTTTTCGAAAACATGACGAAGTAGAGTTTCGTATTGATTCATCTTAAAATAATTAGAACACAAAGTTAGGATTTTTAGAGAAAGAATAATCTTTAACTCTGTATTTCATTTTTTTAATTTTTAATTTACTACTGACATTCTATTTCAAATAACACCAAATATACAAAAGCCTGCAGCAATAAACGTAGTCTTAAATTTACTTCTTAATCATACTCCTAGTCATTAAAAATCCAATTTGAACACCCTAAAACATGAATTTTTCCTAATAAATATTCATCTAAAGTAATAGTTTTGATTCGTTTTTAGACAGACTGCTATTATCGCCAACTTTATTACGACACAGAACAAACAATGAAACGACTGCTAACAACTGTAACCGTTGCACCACCTGCTTCTTTGCCCTAAAAGGTAATTTTAGCACAAAAGCAAGTCGCTTTTTTGATATATTTGAACTAAAAAACGTAGTTCTTAGACGGGCTGATGTTAGTCAGAACAGCAAATCGACCTCCAAAAAATAAAAAAGACAATATTGTAGTATATACTAATAATATATACCTTTGTTGCACTATGAAAACACTATCATTAAAATTAGATGACGACATCTTTGATGAGACAGAAGAAATTACTGCTAAACTTCATTTAGCAAGAAACAGGTACATCAACGAAGCTGTTAGCATTTACAATCGTGTAAACAAGAAAAGGTTGTTAAAAAAGCAACTTACAAAAGAGTCAATGCTCACCAGCAAAGACTCCTTGGAAATTTTGCACGAATTTGAAAAATTGTTAGATGAAAATTAAACAGTTTGACATTTGGCTTGCTGACCTTAATCCTAGTAGAGGCGCAGAACCAGGAAAGACACGACCTGTAGTTATTGTCCAGACAGACCTGTTAAATGATACCCATTTATCTACCCTAATTTGCCCTATTACAACAAATGTTCAGACAGAGATTGAACTTTTACGTGTTCATTTAAAAAAGAATCAACTCGACAAATTAAGCGATGTTCTCGTGGATCAAATACGCGCCATTGACAACAGAAGATTAATCTCCAAACTTGGACAACTAACTAAAGAGCAACAAGCCAAACTGCGCGAAAATCTTAGAATAGTTCTTGATATTTAGACTTTGGGACGAGTTACTACTGCTAACACATGCAGCTGTTGCAGCACCTACTCAAAAACAGTAAAAGAGCACTTTTTAGCATCAATTTAAGGCATTTTGTCTTTGGAGAAAGATTTCATTAACGGTGTGCATGAGGTTGGGAAAAAAGCTAGTCAGCCCAAGCCTTATGCGTGGACGAGTCCGTTCACTAACGGAAACATCGCTTAGTAAACTGACAAGTCTTTTGCCTTTATTTTTTATTTTCCGTTAGCTAACGGAGAAAGAGAAAAGCACAGTAATGACTTTATAAAGGGAAACTAAATATTTTATCTTAATTAGCTTTCAAATTCTTTTATACTTACCTTTCGCCCTTTATTTTTTAAAAGCAAACCCATTATTATGCCAATAGAAGCAAACAAAGTTGTAACCGTTAGTTATAAACTATCAGACCACCAAACAGGCGAAAAGATTGAAGAAACAAGTCCAGAAAACCCCATGGTGTTTTTATATGGATCAGGCAGTTTAGTGCCAGAATTCGAAATCAATCTTTCTGGAAAAAGCATTGGCGACACTTTCAATTTTACCATTTTAGCAGAAAATGCTTATGGAAACACCAAAGACTTGGTAAAAGTACCTATTGATTCTTTTTTGAATGATGAAGACGAACTAGAAGAAGAATTTGTATTTGTGGGTGCCAATATTCCCATGAGCGACCAAGAAGGTAACGAAGCGGAGGGAACCGTAATTGCTATTACCGACACCTATGTAGAAATGGATTTTAGCCATCCCCTAGCTGGCACCGATTTACATTTTGAAGGAGAAATATTGGGCATTAGAGAAGCCACTCCCGAAGAATTAAGCCACGGCCATGCGCATGGCGATGATGGTGCACACCACCATTAATTCAAAAACAACAATATTGATAGCGATTATAAACCCATTCTTTGTAATGGGCTTTTTTATAATACATATAGTTCTTACATTGTAAGTATTTACTCGTTTATATTGGTTTTAAGCGAAGCAAAAACCCTTTTTCTATAAATTCCCTTTTTCTTTCTTTATCTGTCCGTATAAACAACCTTTTGCGTGTTTTTAAATCATACCACAATATGTAAAGTAAAATATACGCTTAAACATAATTGGCAGCATAGTGTTAAGTAATGTATAAAAATATGGTGCACACTAGCCCTATTTTCGCTCTTTCATTATTTACACCTCAACTTCTATCATTTTGATTCATTATAACCAATTTCAATTAGCCAACGGCCTCACTGTTATCCATCACTTTGATGATAGCACGCAATTGTGTGTACTCAACACCCTTTACAATGTGGGTTCCAAGCACGAAGACCCCAATAAAACTGGCTTTGCCCATTTGTTTGAACACCTTATGTTTGGAGGTTCAGTAAACATAGAAGATTTTGATGAAGAACTGCAAAATGCAGGAGGCGAAAGCAACGCTTTTACCAGCAACGATATTACCAATTACTACCTTACCTTACCGGCACACAATATAGAAACTGGCTTTTGGCTAGAAAGCGATAGAATGCTTAGTTTAGACTTTAGCCAGGAAAGTTTAGATATACAGAGAAACGTAGTAATTGAAGAGTTCAAGGAACGTTACCTCAATGAGCCTTATGGCGATGTATGGTTAAGAATTTTACCCCTTGCTTACAAAGTGCATCCTTACAATTGGGCCACCATTGGCAAAGAAATTGCGCACATAGAAAATGCCAATTTAGAAGATGTTAAATCCTTTTTCAAAAATTTTTATTGTCCCAATAATGCCGTTTTAGTGGTAGCTGGAAATATTGATTTAGAAACCTGTAAAACACTCAGCGAAAAATGGTTTGGACCTATTCCACCACAAGCATTTGCCAAGCCCGCATATAGCCAAGAGCCCATGCAAACAGAAGCACGCAGCGAAACCATACATGCCAATGTACCGCTTGATATGATAGTAAAAGCATACCACATGCCAGCTAGAACAGAAAAAGGATATTACACAAGCGATATGCTTACCGATATATTGGGCAGTGGCAAATCGGCTCGCTTTTATACCGAACTGGTTAAAAAACAAAACCTTTTTAGTGAGTTGGACGCCTATATTACGGGTGATGTAGAAGCCGGATTATTGCTTATAGAAGGCAAACTAAGTCAAGGGGTTAGCATGGAAAAAGCTGAAAAAGCCATTATAGATGAATTGAACAAATTTATAAGCAATGGCTTATTGCCTGGTGAGCTGCAAAAAATTAAAAATAAGACAGAAACAAATATTGAATTTAACAATATGACAGCCCTAAGCAAAGCCATGAAACTAGCTTATGCTTGGGTACTTGGCAATATTGATTTGGTAAACGAAGAAGCCAACTTATACTTGAGCGTAACCGAAAACGAAATAATACAAACCGCCCAACAGCTATTTAACCCCAACAATTGTTCCACCCTTTATTACTTAGCCAATAAAAATGACACTCAATAGACAACAAGCCCCAAGGATCAGTGCCATAGCTGACTATAAAATAAAAGAGGCCGAAAAGCATACCCTTTCAAATGGCATTGAAGTATATAGCATCAACGCTGGCACTGAAGCCGTTTTGAAGCTAGAAATTGTTTTCAATGGTGGAATTATACAGCAACAAAAAAAGTGTCAGGCTAGTTTTACAGCCCAATTAATAAGCGAAGGAACTAGTAAATATTCTGCTGCTGAAATTGCCGAAAAACTAGATTATTATGGGGCTTATTTCCAAGCCAAAAGCAGCTACGATGATAGCAGTATAAGCCTATATTGTCTTAGCAAATACCTTGATGAATCGCTTCCATTCATTATTGAAATACTCACCGATGCTATATTTCCTGAAGCTGACTTGGCTATACACCAAAAAAACAGCATTCAAAAGCTAATAGTGAATGAGCAAAAAAACACCTTTTTGGTACGCAAGGCATTCAACCAACACTTGTTTGGTTTGCATAACAACTATGGTTCTTCGGCAGATATCAATGATATCAATGCAATTAGCCGCACCGATTTGACTCATTTCTACCAAAACAACTACCAAAATGGAATAAAATACATTACCGTTGCTGGCTTATTACAAAGCAATACACTCAGCACCATAGCCAAGTTTTTTGACCACAAAGCCTTTAAAACCGCTGAAATAAGCAATATTCAATATACACCAAAGGCATATACGGCAGAAAACATTTTTATAGAAAAACCAGAGAGCGTGCAAAATGCCTTGCGCATTGGCAAAAAGCACATCAACAGAAACCACGCTGACTTCAGACAAACACAGCTACTGAACCTTATTTTGGGTGGCTACTTTGGCTCTAGACTTATGAAAAATATAAGGGAAGAAAAGGGACTAACTTATGGTATATATTCCGCCATAGAAACACGCCAATACGATGCCGCTTGGTACATAGAAACCGAAATAAACAACAACCTGTATGAACAAGGTCTTGCAGAAATACTAAAGGAAATAAAAACATTAAGAGAAAATCTTATTCCAGAAGAAGAATTAAGCATTGCCAAAAACTACTTATTGGGCTCGTTTCTAAGAAATACTGAGGGGCCATTTAACTTAGCCGATAGGTTTAAAATACTGAAAGACTATCATCTAAGCTACCAATATTACTATGAGTTTTTAGCCATTGTCAAAGAAACCAGTGCGCTTCAATTAAGAGAAATAGCCAATAAATACCTCAACGAAAATGAACTGAGCATCGTTATTGTTGGAAACAAAAAATAGAAAAATGCGCGCTATCCTTCTGATACTATTTGTACTGTTAGTGTCTGTGAGCAATGCACAAAATTGCTCGCAAATAAGAAGGGTATGCCGTTTAGCCAATGACAATGAATTGTTCTGGAACACACCAAGCAGTGCTCCATGCGGTACATTCAAGGAATACAGAATATTTGCTAGGGAAAAAAACACCGACCCGTTTACACAACTATTTGCCATAGCGAATATCAATACCATTAGTCTTGTGCATACCAATGCAAATGTACCTGCAAATAAAAACTGGGAATATTTTATTCAAATTGTAAATGATTGCGGAGGAGTAGAAAATTACTGCTACACCGACACGCAAAACATTTCAGTTTTTAGATTACCCAAAAGCACTATAGCTTACGTAAGCGTAGATACCACTAGCAATCTGCCCAATATACACTGGGAGAAAAACATCCATCCAAGCTTTTGGTATGTTGATATTTACAACGATACTTTGGTCAAAACTTTAGTTCGCGACACCTTTTTTATAGACAATGTTTCACGTGGAAACCCAAAAGTGGAAAGCTTAAAATACGTAATTGCTGCAGTAGATAGTTGCATCAACCGTTGGTCGTTTAACCCTACAGACTACCACAGAACCATGCATTTAACTGGAAGCATAGACACCTGCAAAAACACTGTCTCCCTAGGCTGGACATCTTATATTGGCTGGGGAAATAACATAAAAACATACTACATATATAAAAAAGTGGGTACTGGCTTTTTTCAACTGATAGATTCCGTTGCAAGCAGCGTGAACAATTACACTGACAATAAAATTGTAACCAATGAAATGTACAACTACTTAGTTATAGCCCAAAACAACTTAAACTCAAGCTACAGGTCAAACTCCAATACCATAGAATTTAAGAGTGGAATACGCAATACATTTACCCAATTAGAAATTGATTTAGTAAGTTTAGAGGGCAATGCACTAGAAATTACCTTAAGTAGAAACGCAGATACCGATGCCGACAGCTTATTGATTCTTAAATCAATTGACAATATTACATTTGCCCCATTGAAATTCTTCGATTTCGCACAAAACATAACTAAAGTTACAGATATAACCGAAACGGGAAATCGTCAAGTGTTCTACAAAGCAGCCATTAAAGGAGTATGCGGAAACATGTACGATACATCCAAAACATCAACAAATATAAAACTAAACGTAAGCCGGATTACAACCAAAAACAAACTGGAATGGAACAAGTATTTCACGTGGAACAGTGGAGTAAAAGACTATACGCTTTTCCGAGAAAGCCGTGTTAATAATAACATTATCAATCCATTCACAAACATAGCCACAACTACAGATAGCACCTACGAAGACGATTTAGGCTCTGCCTTTGTGCCTGGAAACTCTTATTGCTACCAAGTACTTGGTGAAGAAAAAAACACCGGGCTTAAGAGTAAATCAAATGTGGTTTGTGTACTTGGTGGTCTTATTGTATACTTTCCAAATGGCATTATAGGTAATGGGGTTAGTAAAACATTTAAACCAGTAGGTGTATTTATAGATCTTACAAAATCATACCTGTATATCTATAATAGATATGGTCAATTAATCAAAACCGTAACAGATTTAAACATTGGGTGGGATTTAACTGATGAAAACAATAACTTTGTAGGCATTGACACTTATGTATATGAAGCACACATTTTTGGTCAAGATGGAAAAGAACTTATAAAGAGTGGAAACATAACTGTTATACAATAAATGATTGTCTTTAATAAAATAGACCATAGATACACGCTTAAGCAAGTAGCAGCAACCAAGCAGTGGCTGCTAAACGCTATTGCTCAGGAAGGAAAAGAAATAGCATATATAGGAATTAACTTTTGTAGCGATGCCTACTTATTAGACCTTAATATAAAAGCTTTAAAACATAATTACTATACTGACATTATTACATTTGAGTTAAACAGTAAAAATGAGCCAATAGAAGGTGATATATACATAAGCATAGATAGAGTAAAGGAAAACGCGAAAGAACTTGGTGTACTTATGGGCGAAGAACTTCTTAGAGTCATGATACATGGAATTCTTCACCTGTGTGGTTATGGTGATAAAACAAAAGCAGAACAAAAAACAATGCGTGAAAAAGAAAACTACTACTTATCAATAGTCAAAGTTTCACGTGAAACACTTAATAAATAATGTTAGATAAATACGATGTAATAGTTGTTGGTGGTGGACATGCTGGCTGTGAAGCTGCTGCTGCTGCTGCCAACATGGGAAGCAAGGTTTTGCTCATAACAATGGATATGAACAAAATAGCCCAAATGAGCTGCAATCCAGCAATGGGCGGAGTAGCTAAAGGGCAAATAGTAAAGGAGATAGATGCCCTTGGAGGTTATTCAGGAATAGTAACCGATAAATCAACCATACAATTCAGAATACTTAACCTATCAAAAGGCCCTGCAATGTACAGCCCTAGAGCGCAAAACGATAGGATGTTATTTGCTCAATACTGGCGTGAAATGCTAGAGCAAACGCCAAATGTAGATTTTTGGCAAGACATGGTAAGCCAATTATTAATAGAAAATGGACAGGTTATTGGCGTGAAAACAAGCATGGGGCTTGACATTTATAGTAAGTCTGTTGTGTTAACCAATGGAACATTTTTAAATGGTAAAATACATATTGGACAAAAACAATTTGGTGGAGGAAGAATAGGTGAAAAAGCGGCCAGTGGTATAACTGAACAATTGGTTGAATTGGGGTTTGAAAGCGGCAGAATGAAGACCGGAACACCGCCAAGAGTAGATGGAAGAACACTTAACTACTCCCTTATGGAGGAGCAAAATGGCGATGAAAACCCTGGTAAATTCTCTTATACTGACACTAAACCAGTTACCAATCAAAGGCCTTGTTGGATAACCTATACCAACGAACAAGTGCATGAAATTCTAAGAACAGGCTTTGAAGATTCACCCATGTATGCAGGTAGAATTAAAGGTTTGGGGCCACGCTATTGCCCATCCATAGAAGATAAAATTAACCGTTTTGCGGAAAGGGATAGACACCAAATATTTGTGGAACCTGAAGGCTGGAATACAGTTGAAATCTATGTCAATGGCTTCTCCACCTCATTACCCGACCATATTCAATTAAAGGCCATGCGACTTATTCCTGGTTTTGAAAATGCTAAAATGTTTAGACCTGGTTACGCCATAGAGTATGATTATTTTCCACCTACCCAATTGAAGCTTACTTTAGAGACTCATTTAATTGAAAACCTATACTTTGCTGGTCAAATAAATGGAACAACGGGTTATGAAGAAGCTGCTTGCCAAGGCTTAATGGCGGGCATAAACGCGCATAGAAAAATAAACAATTTAGCCCCCTTTATTCTTAAAAGATCGGAGGCGTATATTGGTGTACTTATTGATGATTTAGTAAATAAAGGAACTGATGAACCTTACAGAATGTTTACGTCAAGGGCAGAATATAGAATTATGTTACGTCAGGATAATGCTGATATCAGACTTACACAATTGGGCTTTGATATAGGTTTGGCTAGCCAACAAAGATTAGATAACGTAAACAAAAAGATTGCGAATAGCCAAGAAATTATCAAATACTTTAAGAAAACCTCCATTAAACCAGAAGAAGCCAATGTAATGTTGCGGGCTTTGAATACCTCTGAAATACCTCAAAATTATAAACTCATGCAAATACTTGGCAGACCCCAAATAACCATGGACACCATGATTGAGGCGCTTCCTGCTGTAGCCAAACAATTGGAGCATTACGATAAAGACTCTCTATTGCAAGCTGAGATACAAATGAAATACGAGGGTTATATAGAAAAAGAGCAGCTAATGGTAGAAAAAATGAATAAACTAGAAAATATTAACATTAGTAATTCCTTTGATTTCAAACAAATTCATAACCTAAGTGCTGAAGCAAAAGAAAAATTGAGTAAGCAAAAACCAATTACTTTAGGGCAAGCTGCAAGAATAAGTGGTATTTCTCCTGCTGATATTTCCGTTTTAATGGTACATTTGGGGCGTTAAAATAATGGAAAAATTAAGTCAATGCTTGGTCTGTGGTAACGACCAATTTACCAAACTGTATAGTTGCACCGATTTTGTTGCTACGCATGAAACATTTGATGTTGTAACATGCAATACGTGCTCCTTTGTATTTACCAATCCTAGACCTAATGCAAATTCAATTGGTCCATATTACCAATCGGACAAATATGTTTCCCATGCTGGAGCCAAGGATAAACTAGGGTTTATATACAAAATATATGACATAGTTAGAAACTTTAGTATTCAATCAAAACTACAATTGATCAAATCCTATAATCCATCGGGTAAACTCATGGATTTAGGCTGCGGTTTAGGTTACTTTTTAGATGGAACCATAAAAGACAAAACATTTGAAGCTGTAGGAGCAGATATAAGTGAGGAAGCAATTAGTTATGTTAAAACTAAATTTGGATACGAAGTACTCCATGAATCAAAATTAGATTCTTTGCCACACAATCACTTTGACGTAATAACACAGTGGCATGTTTTAGAACATGTTCATTTGCTAAATGAAAGAATGATTCAGCTCCACAATTTGCTTAAAAAAGACGGTACCCTATTTATTGCCGTTCCTAACTCCAATAGTTGGGACGCCAAACATTATAAAGCATATTGGGATGGGTTCGATGTTCCAAGGCATTTATACCATTTCAACACCCAAAGTTTTACCCATTTAATGGAAAAGCACGGTTTTAAAGTAATCAGCAAAAAACCGCTTTGGTTTGATGCGCCCTACATATCCATGAGAAGTGAAACACATAAAAGAAACAACCTAGTCATGCTAAGAGGTGCTTTTAGCGGTTTTATTTCGAATTTTAGCGCTTTATTTACCAAAGAATATTCCAGCATACTTTTTGTAGTTAAAAAGGCTTAAACGCAAAATTTACAGCCTCCAATAATTACAAATTATTATTCATTCCATAATTAACCGATGAAAAAATCAAGCTATATACTCCTCATAATGCTTAGTATTCTGGCATCGTGTGCCCAAATTGTAGCACCTACAGGTGGAGCAAAAGATGAAACTGGTCCCAAAGTATTAAATACAAATCCAACTAATAAATCACTTAATTTTCCGCTTACTAAGCAAAACATTACCATCAAATTTGATGAGTTTATACAACTTAAGGATGCGAGCAAACAAATAGTAATGAGTCCACCACCAAATGTAGCTCCAGACTATAGCATATCAGGTAAAGAAGTACTAGTAAATTTTAAAGAACCATTAATGGCCAATACTACCTACACCATCAATTTTGGAAATTCCATTACCGATAATCATGAAGGATCAATAGCCAAAAATTTAACCTATACTTTCTCTACTGGAAACCATATTGACAGTAATTTTATTGCTGGTATTGTTAAACTGGCATTTACCAATGAGCCTATTGGTGATGTAATTGTTTCCTTATACAAACCACAGAATTTTACCGATACTACAATCTTCAAAACAAACCCAACCTACTTTACTAAAACAAAGCCTGATGGCACTTTTAAAATAGAAAATATGCCTTTAGATGAATACAAAATATTTGCATATAGGAAAGAGGGTATTGATTTAAAATATGCTAAAAACGATAGTGTCGCAATTGCTTTGAATACTGTTAAATCAAGTAATGAAGAGGAAAAAAACATACTTTATCTTTTCAAACCCAATGAGTATAAAGTAAATAAAGTAATGGATACCAGTTCTACTCAGTCAGGAATATACAATATTGCACTATATAAGCCATTAAATTATACGCTAACTAATTTATCATCAAATACTTCCATTCAAAAAGTAGTCAGTGGTAATAAAAATATTGATACCATCAAAGTATTTAGTACAAAACTAGATAGTTGTACCTTTCAGTTTAAAACAGCTGATACAAGCTATCAATTTACTATTAAAACCAAGAAAAAAACAGCGTCACCAGACATCGTAATTAATGCAAAAACAGAAATTACTTTAAACGATACTTTAAAAATAAAATTATCATCTCCTTATTCTCGTATATTAATGGATAGTATTGAATTTAAAGAAGATACCCTTAAAATAAAACCTAGCTATTTTAATTATTCTAGTTCAAATCTCTTTCAAATAGACGTATATCATAATTGGAAAGAAAGTACTAATTATTCATTGAAATTTAAAGATTCAGCCATCACCAATATTTATAATAAACCCAATAAAAGTACTGTTATTCAAGTAAATACAAAACAAACAAAGGATTATGGAACACTTATTCTCAATGTAGAATTTACACCCAATGGAAAGAATTACCTATTCCAACTTATCAATAAAGGCGGAACTGAAGTAGTCAAAGAATTTTATATATCAAAATCAACACAAATAAAACTAGAATACTTAAATCCTGCAGAATTAAAGGTTAAATTAGTGGAAGACCTAAATAATAATGGACTTTGGGACAATGGCGACATAGATAAAAAAGTACTTCCTGAACGTACTTTTAACTATAATCAGATATTCAATATCAGGGCCTATTGGGATTTAGAACAAAACGTTAACATTAACGATATAATTAATCAACAATAACGTTATAAATAGACACCTAAATGTGAATTACTGTGAATAGGATTAGCTAAATAATGTGGGTAATTAATAAGTACCAAATTACCCATGCTTCCTTAACAATAAGCTAACAATTAGACTGCGACATTTTATAAACAATTCTATGTGAATGTCGCATTTAACAGACTGTTTATAAATAGCTAATCGCTTGTTTTATAATATTTAATACAAAACAAACTTGTTGAAAGAAATAAAAAAGTTAAAATCCAAATTCTAAAATAAAACTTATCCCTATAATCAACACGCTTATTATAATTACAATATTATATCTATATATTTAATTATTCTTTAGGCTGTGTGATTCCGATACATGCTATTTTTCTAAAATTGAAATTGTATGTTTGTTCCTGTTAAATAGTAAAAAATAATGAGAGAAAAATTAGAAGAGCTGCAACAAAAAATTCATCAAATAAAAATAAATTCTAAAGAAGATTTAGAACAATTTAGATTAGACTATTTATCAAGAAAAGGTATTCTGAATGATTTATTTGAAGAATTTAAGCAAGTTCCTAATGAAATGAAGCGCGATTTAGGAAAATTGATGAATACTTTTAAAACTGGTATAGAGTCAAAATTTCAAGAAGCGGTTGAAAAATACGACAATAAAAAAGCGGATAAAACCAATGAGCTTATAGATTATACATTACCGCCAGAAATGTTGGCTTTAGGATCACGTCATCCATTAAGTATTGTAGAAAATGAAATAGTAAGTATTTTTAATAAATTAGGCTTTACATTGGCAGAAGGTCCAGAAATAGAAGATGATTGGCATAATTTCAGTGCGCTGAATTTTCCAATGAACCATCCTGCACGCGATATGCAGGATACCTTTTTTATTGATAATGAAATTGCTTTAAGAACGCATACATCATCGGTACAGGTAAGGTTAATGCAAGAAAAAAATCCGCCCTTACGGGCAGTTATGCCTGGAAGAGTTTATAGAAATGAAGCAATATCAGCCAGGGCAAATTGTTTTTTTCATCAAATAGAGGGCATTTATATTGATAAAAAGGTAAGTTTTACTGATTTAAAGCAAACACTATATGCATTTGTAAAGGATATGTTTGGTACTGATATAGAAGTACGTTTCAGACCCAGTTATTTTCCTTTTACCGAACCCAGTGCAGAAATGGATATAAGTTGCCAAATTTGTAAAGGAGAGGGTTGTAATATTTGTAAACACAGCGGTTGGGTAGAAATATTGGGCTGCGGAATGATAGATCCAAATGTATTAAAAAACTGCAATATAGATCCAGAGGAATATACAGGCTTTGCTTTTGGAATGGGAATAGAAAGAATTACCATGCTAAAATACGATGTGAAAGATTTACGTACGTTCTTTATAAACGATATTCGTTTTCTAAAGCAATTTGCCGATGTTTAAAAATAAAAACGGCATCAAATGATTTTATTTCAATAAAATAACCTTATTTCACGTAAACTAATAAATGAGGGTTTACGCTATGAAACAAACATTTTATGATGCAGAAATAATTAACATAATAGATGAAACAGCCACTACCAAGCGTTTTTTCTTTAAAGTACACCATTTAGAAGAATTTCAGTTTAAAGCAGGTCAGTTTGTGATGATTGACTTACCTATAGAGTCAAAAATAACGTATCGCAGCTACAGCATTGCTTCTGCGCCCAATGCGACAAATGAATTTGAGTTACTTATTGTTTTAAATCCACCAGGAAAAGGAACTCCTTATATGTGGGAGAATATAGTGGTTGGATCCATAGTAAAAGTGGCGGGACCAATAGGAAAATTCACACTTCCCGAAGTAATAGATAGAGAAATATGTTTTTTATGCACCGGAACAGGTATTGCCCCATTGCGGAGCATGCTCCATGATTTAGTGAATAAAAATAAACTACACCAACCCGTAAAGATAATATTTGGAAGCAGAAAGAAGGAAGATTTGCTTTATAAAGAAGAAATGGCGCAATTGGCACAACAGTACAGCCAATTTGAGTTTATACCCGTTTTAAGCAGAGAAACAACAGAATTTTGGGCTGGAAAAATAGGGTATGTGCATGAAGTGTATGAATATATTTATGCTGATAAAAGACCATGCTATTTTTATTTATGTGGTTGGAGCGCAATGATTAAAGAAGCCCGTGAAAGACTCATTAATCTCGGGTATGAAAAAAGCGATATCAAATTTGAATTATATGATTGATATTGAAATGTTTATATATAAACGAATAAATACATAAAGAAGTTTATAATTAATTACCAACTGGCTTATTTATTGGATAAATAAGAAGTTGTTGTTTGAAACAGGGATAAAAAGGATAATATGAAAGCCATTTTTAGAAATATATTTGAAGGAATCAAATAGTATAAAAATGACAACTGAAATAAGCGTTTCCGCAAAAAACAATACTAAACTAAGCACCTTAATAGTCGCCACCAAAAAATCAAAATGGGCCGATTTTGGATTTTCCAAAGCGGAAGTTTCCTATTTAGAAAAAAAGATAAAGGCCGATGATACCTTTATAACCATTAACCAATTTGAAAGATTGGTTTTTGTGCAACTTACAGAAGAGTTTGAAAAAAAGAATGAACAAGCAAAACTAGAAGGATACCGTGCGGTTGGAAATAAAGTATGTGCAGCCCTAAATGCACACAAATATGAAACGATACAAGTAAATGAATCTAGCATTTCTCAAGAACAAATTTTAGCAATTGCAGAAGGTATAGCTTTAAGCAATTATCAGTTTATTAAATATTACAGCGATAAAAAGGCAAATAGCTTAAAAAGCATTGTTTTGATAGGAGCGAAGCTGAACAAACAAGCCGTTCAAGAGATGAATATTTTAGTTGAAGCTGTTTGCGAAGCCAGAAATTTAGTGAATGAGCCTCAAAATGTAATTGATGCGGTTACTTTAAGCTCAGAATTTAAAAAATTGGGTAAAAAGGCAGACTTTAAAGTAGAAGTTTTAAACAAAAAGCAAATAGAAAGCCTTAAAATGGGAGGTCTTTTAGCGGTAAATATGGGTAGTCAAACTCCACCAACATTTACCATAATGGAATACAAACCAGCAAAAGCTAAAAATAAAAAACCTTTGATATTGGTAGGTAAAGGAGTGGTGTACGATACAGGAGGGTTAAGTTTAAAACCAACCCCAAACAGTATGGATACCATGAAGTGCGACATGGCGGGATCTGCCGCGGTTGCTTGTGCATTATATGCCATAGCCAAAGCCAAGTTAAATTACCATGTAATTGCGCTTGTGCCAGCTACCGATAATCGCCCAGGGGAAAATGCTTATACGCCAGGCGATGTAATAAAAATGTATGACGGACAAACCGTTGAAGTATTAAATACTGATGCAGAAGGAAGAATGATTTTAGCAGATGCTTTGACGTATGCAAAAAAATACAAACCAGAATTGGTACTAGATTTTGCTACATTAACAGGAGCAGCAGCAGCAGCTATAGGCCAATATGGAATTGTGTGCATGGGAACGGCTGAAGAAAAACAAAAGGCAGCTTTAAAAGAAAGTGGAAATACAACCCATGAAAGATTGGTGGAGTTTCCTTTTTGGGATGATTATGCAAAACTGATAAAAACTGATATTGCAGATATGAAAAATATTGGCGGGCCAATTGGCGGAGCCATTACTGCAGGTAAATTCTTGGAAAAATTTACTGATTACCCATGGATGCATTTTGATATAGCAGGACCCGCTTTTATTTCAAGTAACGACAGTTATCGCAGCAAAATGGGTACTGGAGTTGGAGTGCGACTTGTTTTTGATTTTGTAAAAAATGCAGCTAAATAATAGTACAATATCTATTTTGGGCAAAACAAAGGGTAAATTGTGTAAATATTATTGTGGCGAATAAGAATGGCTTAATTACTTTTGGAAATTAAAAATAAAACAAAGTAAATGGCAACAATTCATGAGCTTCAAGCAATTTCAAGTCAAATGCGCAGAGATATTTTGCGAATGGTACACGCAGTAAAATCGGGTCATCCTGGTGGATCATTGGGTTGTGCTGATTTTTTTGCCGCTTTGTATTTTCATATTATGAAACACGACCCATCTTTTAAAATGGATGGTGTAAATGAAGATGTGTTTTTCCTTTCCAATGGCCACATATCGCCTGTTTTTTATAGTGCATTAGCACGGTCTGGTTATTTTGAAGTAAGTGAGTTAAGTACTTTTCGTAAAATAAATAGCCGTTTGCAAGGCCATCCTGCTACTGCAGAACATTTGCCAGGTGTACGCATTGCAAGTGGCTCTTTAGGGCAAGGCATTTCTGTTGCTGCGGGAGCAGCACTGGCAAAAAAACTGAATAATGATTCCCATTTAGTATATGCATTAATGGGCGATGGAGAAATACAAGAAGGTCAGAATTGGGAAGCATTTATGTTTGCAGCACATCAAAAAATTGATAATTTGATAGTTACCATTGATTTTAATGGGCAGCAAATAGATGGAAGCACACAAAAGGTAATGGGATTAGGTGCGGATATAGAAACCAAAATGCTTGCTTTTGGTTGGAAAGTGCTTCATATGGATGGACATAATTTTGAAAGTATTCTGTCTGTGATGGAACAAGCCAAAAATGAAACAGGAAAAGGGGTGCCTATATTTATAATGATGAAAACAGAAATGGGATACCCAGTTGACTTTATGATGGGAAGCCATAAATGGCATGGCGTAGCACCCAATGATGAAGAATTGGCAAATGCACTAAATCAATTACCTCAAACGTTGGGTGATTATTAATATAAAAACAACAATTGGTAAAAACACTTAAATACATAAACAATAAAAAAAGGCTACTCATATTGGTAGCTCTTTTTTTATGTAATTTTTTTGAACAAAATTGCTTTGCACAGCAGCCCGTTAAACCAGCAAAAACACGCATTTTATTTTTATTAGATGCAAGTGGAAGTATGTATGCCAGAATGGAACGAGATTCCAGGATAAACGTTGCCAAAAAACTCTTATCAAGCATAATAGACAGTTTAGAGAAAGCAAAAAATGTGGAGTTGGCACTTCGGGTTTATGGGCATACCTCACCACCCAATAGAAGAGATTGCAAGGATACCCGATTAGAGGTGCCATTTAAAAGAGATAACCATGTAGAACTAAAGAAACGAGTACAATCTATTTCGCCTAAAGGAACTACACTTATTGCTTATTCACTGCAACAAGCGGCATACGATTTTCCCAAAGAAGCCAATACCCGCAATGTAATAATACTTATAACAGATGGATTAGAAGAATGTCAGGGAGACCCCTGTGCCGTTTCTGAAGCACTTCAAAGCCAAGGCGTTATTTTGAAACCCTTTATTATTGGGCTGGGTAGCTCGGTAGATTTTCAAAAAGCATTTGAATGTGTAGGCAGATATTATGATGCGAACACGGAAGAGCAATTTAACAATGTATTAAATATAGTAGTTTCTCAGGCACTTAATAATACAACAGCACAAGTAAACCTATTAGATATATACGGCAGACCCACAGAAACCAACGTAGATATGAGTTTTTACGATATGGATGATAACAAGCTATTGTATAATTATATGCACACCATAAATGAAAGGGGAAATCCAGACAGCGTTCAATTAGATCCTTTGTATAAATACCGCCTAGTAGTGCATACTATACCCCAGGTGGTAAAGGACAATATAATTGTAAGTGCAGGAAAACACACCATAATAGGTTTAGATGCTCCGCAAGGCGAATTGTTGGTAAAAATTGAGGGTCTTACCAATTATGAAGCACTTAAATTAATTGTAAAACAACCCAATAGCGATAAAATGTTACATGTACAAAATGCCAATGTAAAAGAAAAATATTTGGTAGGGAAATATGATTTGGAAGTGTTAACACTGCCAAGAATGCAATTTAAAGAGGTGGCTATTGATCAAAGTATGCTTACAACTATTCAAATTCCTCAGCCTGGAAAACTAAACTTAACCCTTCAGATGCAAGCATATTACATGGATTTATACCAAATGATTAGAGGAGAACAAGTTTGGATTCATAAAATACCAGTAGATATGCAACGCCATACCATTACTCTGCAACCAGGAGACTATAAAATGATATACCGTGCAAAGGGAGCTACCAGAAGTAACAATACCTTTACCAGAGATATTAAAATAGTTTCAGGACAAGCCAACAACATAACAATCAATTAATTCTTTTTTATAAAAGGTAATTAATTATATTTGCACCGCAAAAAATTGGCATGATATTTACACTTGTCAAAATCTAAATCAAAAAAAATGAAAAAAACAATTCAATCCGTTATTATGGCCGCCTTAGCCATATCACTTTTAGCTACATCTTGCAAGAAAGATGAAGAAACAAAAACAGCAGATTCTGCTCCTCCAACAATTAGTTTCAAAGACAGTTTAGGAGCTACTACTTATGATACGGCTAACTTTTTTGTGAGCCCAATAATAATAGGAAAAGCAACACCAACTGCTGGTACAACAATAGATTCAATTAAGATTGATGTTAAAATTGGTGGAACTACAACTCCTGGAGTTTTTGAAGTAGCTGATTCAGCCGAGAAAAACGGATTTGTTACTGTTTTTGGTTTAAAAGATGTTTTAAAAGGAGCAATTCTTGTTAATGGAACTACAGTTAGTTTTACTGCAACTGTAAAAGATAGCAAAGGAAAAACAGCATCAGCAACAATTTCTTATACTATTGTAAAAGACAACGGTGTTGTGATTTCTAAAGAAATTGAACTTGGAGCACAATCAAACGCCAATATTCCATATAAATTTTTGGGCTTAGCCAACAATTTTGAGACTTACACTGCAGGTTCTAATGGAACAGCAAAGAATAATTCTGGTAATATTGATTTTGTATACTACTACGGACAAAATGATAAAAATGCTTTTGGTGCTCCTAGCAATGCAGATGGTGCTAAAGTTATATGGGCAACTGAAATAAATATGTGGGCAAAACAAAACGCAACTAAGTTCAGAATATCTACTCTTACATCTACAGATTTTGACAATATTAAAAACGGTACCAAAGTGGAAGATGCTTTTGTAAATATTGATTTTACTGGAAGTGAAACAAGAGATAAAATAACAGATGTATCAGTTGGTCAAGTTTACGCTTTTCAAACTGCAAGAGGAGTTAAAGGTATTATTAAATTTACTGCTATTGCTGCTGATAATACAGGTTCAACAAAAGTGGTAATTATTTGCCAAAACTAATTAATAACCAAAATTAGAAAATGACCGTGATTTGACTAGTCAAATCACGGTCGTTTTGTTTAAACGCAATTGCCCCCAAACACCAAATGCGCATATAATAGGGTCTAAAGAACGTATATTATATGGGCATTGACTATAAACCGTAAATGTGAATAATATGCTTAAATAAAATAGACTTTTTTTGGGTGTAGTATGGTTATTTTGCGCTGCAATAAATGAATAAGAAAATATGAAAACGTTTGAAGTTCAGAATATAAAGGATACAAGAAGTGGATTTGGCGCTGGTTTACATGAGTTGGGCAAGCAAAAACAACAAGTGGTGGCTTTGTGTGCAGACTTAATTGGCTCTCTAAAAATGGATGCTTTTATCAAGGATTTTCCTGAGCGTTTTTTTCAAATGGGTATAGGTGAGGCTAATATGATGGGCGTAGCTGCAGGTTTAACCATTGGAGGTAAAATACCTTTTACAGGCACTTTTGCTAATTTTTCTACTGGTAGGGTATATGATCAAATACGCCAATCAATTGCATATTCAAACAAAAACGTAAAAATATGTGCTTCACATGCCGGCTTAACGCTTGGGGAAGATGGTGCAACACATCAAATATTGGAAGATATTGGATTGATGAAAATGTTACCTAATATGGTGGTAATCAATCCTTGCGATTATAATCAAACCAAAGCGGCAACTATTGCGATAGCAAACTATGAAGGCCCCGTTTATTTAAGATTTGGGCGACCAGCGGTTGAGAATTTTACTCCCGAAAATCAGGTGTTTGAAATAGGAAAAGCACTTATTTTAAATGAGGGAGTTGATGTAAGTATTTTTGCTACTGGTCATTTGGTTTGGAAAGCAATTGAAGCGGGTCATTTACTAGCTGCACAAGGCATACATGCGGAGATAATAAATATACATACCATAAAGCCATTGGATAGCAAGGCCATATTAGAAAGTATAGCCAAAACGGGTTGTGCGGTAACTGCTGAAGAACACCAAATGAATGGTGGTTTGGGTGACAGTATTTGTCAATTACTGGCTATAAATAATCCTGTTCCATTGGAAATGGTGGCTGTAAACGATAGCTTTGGTGAAAGCGGAACCCCAGATCAATTGATGAAGAAATACGGCCTTACTGCGGAAAACATTGCAGAAAAGGCAATGAAAGTGATAGAGCGAAAGAAAAGCAAATAAGAAGGGCTTCTTTTATTTAAAAGTTGGAACTATTCTCTCCTTTGAAGGTATTAAGAACTTAATACCAATGGTTAAATCACTTATTTTGTATAAAGGTGTCAAAGCACCAGTTAGTGTAATGTCAAAACTCTCCAACTCCTGTTTATTGCCAGAATTTTCTGAATTTAAAATGGTAGAACCAATTTTTGCTCCTAGAACATTTATTTGTGTAAAGAGAAGCAGGTGCTTTTGTAGTTGGTAATAAGCACCTATATGGAATAGAATATTTCCTTGAATAGAAATTCCCTCAGAAGTAAATATTCTTTGAACCAAAGAGTCATTATTGGGTTTTTTTGTATTGTTGATAGTACTGTTGCTATTAAAACCAATATCAATTCCTGTCCTAAGCGTGTATAAAAAGCCCCAATTCTTTTGCATGGGCACAAAATTGTTTCTTTCAGCAAAGGCGGAAAAAGAAAAGGTTTTAAAATCATTGTTGTTATCACGAATTAAGAGGGAGTCTTTTGTATTGGATGCACCATTTCTATATGAATAGCCATATCCTAAACCGAAAACAATTATGCTGTTTTCTTTTTTTATTTTACCATACCCCAATTCTATTTTAAAATCACCCTTATTATCAGTGCTTTTATAAGTAGTATTATTTCCAGTATTGGCTCCGCTTCCGTCACTCTTATTGTTGTCTAACAATAAATTTACGTTACTGGTTACAAGACGACTTCCAACATTGAATTGAGCAAATGCAAGTTGTTGCCCAACAAAGAGCAGTGCTAATAGAAAAAGGTGTTTAATGCTCATTTTTGACGGTATTTATTAAATAAACTAGGCTAAATTCAAAATTATTGATGTTTTCTAAGGGGTTTAGGTCTATTTTGAACCTCGATACTTCCTCGATATCATTTGGTGTTTTATTGCGCGTGTAGCTATAATTTAAAATGTTAGCGGTTAATTTTGTACAAAACCCTTTATATAAAATGGCATATAAGCCTATTCCATTACCAATGGTTACTGTATTTTTAATATTTAAATTGGTATTGTTGGGGTCATCAAATCCGAAGGCACAACTTGTTTTATTGATGAAACCAATTTGCTTGTGAAAAGCATAATAATACTCGTAATTTAGCGTGTACAACAAATTACCAATGTTAAAAGTGGTGCCGCTGAATGAAACGCTTTGAATACCTAAACCAATTGCGTGTTGATGGTTTAGAAAAACAGAAGCATTAACCCCTAGTTTAGTATATCCTGAATAAAGAGAGTAATTAACTCCAGAGTAGCTGGTGTTATCATATTGTATATTTAAGCCAACACCAGCACCGAAAGTACCACGTTTAAATTGAGCCTTGGCTGCAAAGCACAAAATCAGATAGAAAAAAGAGATGAATAGTTTCAACAAAGGCAATATAGCCAATGCAAGAAATAAAAAGCAAATAGTCAATAAAGTTTTACTAAACTAATCTTGACTGGCTTTAAACAATAACTCTTTTTCTTGTTTACTTAAGCTTTCATATCCGCTTTTACTTATTTTGTCTAAAATGGCATCAATATCCGCCTGATTTGGTTTACCATTTACGCTGCCAATTGGTTTGTTGATGGGTGTAGTAGGTGCTTTATGATGTATTTTTAAAGTAGGCGTTTTTTTAAAAAACGACTTAACCACTTCACTCACTTTATGTAGATTATTGGTAAGTGTATTATTGGTATAAAGGTATTTTATAAATAAGAAACCAGCCAAAGCACCTCCCAAATGTGCAATTCGTCCACCAGAATTATTACTTGGAATATTTATTAAGTCCAATAGAACAGAAATAAGCGCAATGTAACGGAGTTGAACGGGGATAATACCAAACAATAATATAGTATAGCGGGGCAATAATGTTGCAGCAGCAGTAGTTACTGCCAGTGCACCAGCAGACGCGCCTAAAGCATAAGAAACAGCCACATTTTCTCTAAAAACAGGAAATATGTTAAATGACAGTACATACAATAAGCCACCAAAAAGTCCACCTAAAAAATAAGCCTGATATACCCTTGTATTGCCTAAATATTCTTGCAATAACATACCTAACCAATACAACCAAAGCATATTAAAAAGTATATGAAAGAAGCCATCATGGAAAAACATATAAGTAAAAATACTCCAAGGCTGCATTGCCAAATGGCTTAATTGAGCATATAAGAAAAAGTAACTTTTTGCGGAGTCAATTAATTGACCAGATTGAAACAACCAAAATAATGCGTAGAACAGACCAAAGGTTAAATAAACCGCCACATTTAAGGCGATTAAATACGTTACTGCATTTTTATTGGAAAACTTATATTTTAAATCGTCAATGAAGGACATATCGGTATATCAATAAAAAGTGGTTCTGTTTTTCTTATTCCAGTATTTAATGAGAATATAGCCAAAAAGCATCCCGCCTAAATGTGCAAAATGCGCCACATTATCCCCTGGATTGTTGTTAGCTCCTAAAAACAGTTCCATTGCCCCCATTATAATTACAAAGTATTTTGCCTTAATAGGAATAGGAAAAAAAAGCATTACAAGCTCCGTATTGGGAAACATCATAGCAAAAGCTAATAATATACCATAGATAGCGCCACTAGCTCCAACGACAGAAGTATTGATTAATAAATTTAATTGCGCAGCGTTGGCATTGCTAAAGTTATAACCTTTATCTATTACTTCTGTTCCTTCATGTATTACTTGGTATAACAAATCTGCAGATAAAAGACCCTGTAATTGACTGAATTCTATATACCTTACCAATAAATATAAAGCAGCCCCACCCAAAGCAGTAACCACATAGTAAATACTAAATCGTTTCCAGCCCCAATAGTTTTCAATAGTTGATCCAAACATCCACAAGCTAAGCATATTGAAAAACAAATGGTTTAAGCTTCCATGCATAAACATGTAAGTAATTAGTTGGTAGGGTCTAAAATGTGCGCTAAGTGGAAAATGTAGTCCCAATATTTCAGTTAAATCAAGTACTTTTCTGTCCTTTAGCACCACTGAAGCTAAAAACAATAATCCATTAACAATGAGTAAGTTTTTAATCACCATTGGCAATGCATTATGACTAGGCGGACGGTATTGTTTATACATTATTTAACTTCTTTATTATTTAAACATATTGGCCAATTCAAGCATGTTTAAGGTAAGTAAACAGGCTTTTCCATCAGGAGAATATTTGGGCTCATTGCATGCAAAAAGCTCATCAACCAACCGATTCATTTCTTCAGTAGCAAGTGAAGTGCCAGCTTTTATGGCTGCCTTTTTGGCTAAAATTTTGGCAATAAGCTCATGTTTACTTTCGTTTTGGTTTCTATTTTCTTTAAAATTCCCAATCAAATCAATCAATAATTCTTGTTCATTGGTATATTCCATTTCCGCAGGCACTCCATTCACCACAAAAGTACTTTTACCAAAAGCATTTACATCAAACCCCAGTGTTTTTATTTCGGGCAATATTTCCAATAATATACTTTCATCAATTGCATTTAAAGTAATTGCTTTTGGAAACAACTTTTGTTGGCTTGCTATAGGTTGGTTTTGAATGGCAATCAGGTATTTTTCATACAATATACGCTCGTGTGCAGCTTGCTGGCTGATAAGTAGTAAACCACTTTTAATTTGGGTAGCTATATATGTTTGTTGTATTTGCAAAAACTGTTGTCCAGTTTGTTGTTCGTTTTGGGTAAGTAAGTGTTGTTGTTCTCCATAGTCAGGTATTTCATTTGGAGCTATTTTAAATAAATCTTCCCAATGACCTGTTTGCTGTTTTTTAAAATTACGCGC
>JANMIV010000278.1:0-4277 GCA_031375995.1 Bacteroidota bacterium | reverse complement strand
GCATCCATTACAGCCAATCTATCTGATTGCTCCTTGCCTCCATGCATGGTTAAACTGGCTATACCCACCCTTTCCATAGCTGTAAACAAACGCTCTGCCCTTACTTTGGTACGCACAAAAACCAACATTTTGCTCTTTGGCGATTCTGTTACGAGTCGCTCCAGAAAAAAACGTTTATCGTCCATTTCCACCATAGCCAAAGCATGGGTTACATTTTTAGAAACGGGGTTTTTAGGCGATATCTGTATGCGTATAGGATTTCTTACAACCGAATAAGCCCACTCCTTTATTTTTTTGCTAATGGTAGCAGAAAAGAATAAGGTTTGGTGTATGCGTGGTATTTTCTTATTGATGTCTTCTACATCTCTAATAAAGCCTTTATCCAGCATTTTGTCCGCTTCGTCCAATACCAATATTTGCAATCGGCTCAAATCTACAAAGCCTTGGTTCTGTAAATCGAACATGCGCCCTGGAGTTGCAATTACTATGTGTGCACCCACGTTTAGGTCAAAAATTTGATTGTCGTGGTCTATACCGCCCATTAAGCAGGCTACTTTTACTTGGGTATATTGGGCTATATTTTTAAATACTTCTGTTATTTGTATGGCCAGCTCTCTGGTTGGAACCAATACCAAACATTTAATATAAGCCCCAGTATGTATGTTTTTTTGTAGCAAATGGATAATTGGAATGGCAAAAGCGGCTGTTTTTCCTGTACCTGTTTGTGCTATAGCCAATACATCTTCCCCCTTTAAAATAGGGCCGATGGCCTTAAACTGTATATCCGTAGGGCGTTTAAATCCCATTTCGGCTATACTCTTTTTTACTTCTTCGGCTATATTGTACTCTTCAAATCTCATTTAGTAACAGCAAATAAAAATGCGCTGCAAAAGTGCATTTTTATTTTTAATAGTTGGTGTAATAGGAGGAAAGTATTTGAAACTGAATATTAAGGAATCAAGGCACATCAAAATTTTCTTGTTCCTTTTAACTTATTGCTATTAAAAATGAGCTCAAAAGTGCTATGCTTAATTACTTTTTGTTCATAATCTCTTACAAAATAAATTCCTTTGGGTTTTTATATTAATTGGTTTAAAAAAATCCACATAAATTGGTCAGTTATTTATGAAATAAAAAAAGTTAATTCGCAACTTCAAAAAACTGGTACAGTTTTATAGGTAAAACAAGCCTATTGAAGCCAACCACCTCATTTTACCCATGAGCAAACAACGGAGAAACTATTTAAGTATTATATTATTATGTGTTTATAGTCAGCTTACTGCGCAAGTTGATACCAGTATTTTTGTGAGTAAGATAAGGACTTTTACTACCACAGAGAAACGAATAGAGAGGCACAAAACTTGGACTGCTTTAGATACGAGCATTACCAAAAACGAAATTTTCCACCCGATGTACGCCAAATATGGTATTTTTCAAGACCAAGGTGTAATAGGTTCTGCTGGGCAATCGCTTATATTTAATTATGACAGAAAATTGGAATACCGATTTGCACAAAACCCTTGGGAAGCCTATGCATTTAAACCTGAAGAACGGGTTTTCTACAATTCAAAATCGCCTATTACCGATTTAACCTACACCCAAGGACGCAATCAATTGGTTTTTTTAAAGGCCAAATTAGCTATCAATGTTACTCCTAGATGGGTTTTTGGCGCAGATTATCTGCGTATTACCTCTTTGGGAAACTATGTAAGGCAAGCCAATGGCTTATATAATACGGAAGTATTTTCCTACTACCAATCGGCCAGTGGTAAATATGCGGTGCATGGCAGCTTAACATGGAATTTGGGTTTTAATGAAGAAAATGGTGGACTCAAAAGCGATTCGGCTTTTCAAGCTTTGACAGGCGACAATAAAAGAGGCACTGTTAAACTAAATAATAGTGAAAACGGCTACAGAAACCGCAGTTTTTACCTAAAACAATATTTTTTTTATGGCAAATCAAATAGGCTTATCCTAAAAGACGATACCATTAATCAGTTTACCAGTTACGGACATTTTAACCATACCTTTAAAGCCAATGAAGAAATTTACTATTTACGCGTAAAAGGCGATACTGATTTAGTGCTTTATCCCAATAGTTATTTTGCCAACTCTTCCACCACTTTTGATTCTATTACCTCCCAAACTGTAAGCAATAAGTTTGCCTACACTTTATACAATACAGATAGAAAAACGGAATTGAGGTATATAGAATTGGCAGCTACACATCAACTAATAAATACTTCATTGGTAAACCAAAACAGAAGCTACAACAATGTAATATTAGAAGGAACAATAGAGCGAGAAATATATGCAAGTAATGGGTTGTGGTTTAAGCTACATGGTGCTTACGCTCCTTTAGGTTTCAATCAAAACGACTTGAAGCTAAGTGGTGATGCTGGTTACAAACTACCATGGTTTTTTATAGGTGGAGGTCTATTCAACCACCTTTATACACCCGATTTTACATTTAAATATTACAGCACCAATCAGTTTATATGGAACAATGAAAGTTTCAATAAAACCAATATCAGCAATTGGCATGTAGATTTGAGCACACGCCTATTCAAAAACAATTTCCGCTTAACCTATAACCAAAATATATTGGCCAATTGGGTGTATTTTGATACCGATGGAGAACCTACCCAAAGCAATAAAATAGCTTTGGTGCAGACCCTAGAGTTAAACAAAACATTTAAACTTTGGCGGTTTTATTTCGACAATAAATTGATTTACCAAAAATCGAGTGCCGATTTTATTCGATTACCAGAATTGGGAGCCATATTGCGCTACTACTACGAACAAAAACTCTTTAAAAAAGCACTTAACTTACAGGTGGGGATTGATGTATTTTACAATACTGCTTTTTATGCCCAAAGTTATAACCCAGCCACAAGAGGATTTTACTTGCAGAATAGCCGACAAATAGGAAATTATCCGTTGCTAAATATATTTGTTTGTGGGGAAATAAGACATGCCGTTTTGTTTGCAGTATATGAGCACTTAAACCAAGATTGGACTAATAATACAGGCTATTATGCCAGCCCAGGCAATCCATTAGGACTTTCAGCCTTTAGAATGGGTATAAGATGGCGTATGTACAACTAAAACGTCTATTCTTTACACTACCAATTATCACAAAATGCAACATTTTAAAACATAAAGTTGTTTTTGTATGCAATGCTTACTTAATTGCAATTATGATTAAGCGTTTTATTGTTACCCTTTTATATATATGTTTTTTCCTAGTAAGCTCTTTTGCAAACGATTCTACTAAAATTGTTCTGAAAATACATGCCCCAGAAGCCCATTATGGCAACCTATTTCAATTAGTTGGGCAAGTAATATCAAACGGGCATTACCGTAAATTGCCTATTGACGATAAATTATCGAATGATTTATTGCAAAACTATATAAGTCATTTAGATCCTTTGCATTTGTATTTACTGCAAAGTGATGTAGATGGATTTGATAAATATAAAAACAAGCTAGATGATGATTTAATGCTAGGCAATGCCCAAGCTGGTTTTGACATGTATAATACCTACCAAACTCGTTTGGAACAGCGCATTAATTATACCTTTGATTTATTAGATACCGAAATAGATTTTACCCGCCAAGACTCTTTCCAATACAAAAGAGAAGATGCTCCATTTGCTAAAACAATTGGTGAACTAGACAAGATTTGGCGTAATAAAATACAATTTGAACTCTTATCAGTTAAAACTGAAGGAAAAGACAATAAAGCATGCACAGACATTATACGTAAACGGTACAAAAATTTGCTAAAACAATTGAGTAAAACCAAAAATAGTGATGTGTTTAGCTTTTATGCCAATGCCCTAACCGAACTGGCAGACCCACATACCAACTATATGGCAGCACGCGAAGCGGACGATTTTAAAACCAGTATGAGCCTTAGTTTAGAAGGAATTGGTGCTACCTTACAAACAGACAATGAATATACCAAAATAGCCTCGCTAGTGAAAGGTGGGCCTGCAGAAAAAAGCAAACTATTGAGCAATAACGATAAAATAGTGGCCGTAGGACAAGGCAGAGAAGGTGAAATGGTAAGCGTGCTTGATTGGCGAATAGACGATGTGGTGGGTTTAATTAGGGGAAAAAAAGGAACATTGGTTCGCTTAGAAATTTTAGCCCACGATGCTACCAGCACCAAAACTAAAATAGTAGAAATTATACGCGATAAAATTGTATTGGAAGACCAAGCCTCTAAAAGCGAAATAAAAGAAGTAAAGCGCAATGGCAAAAAATACAAG
>JANMIV010000269.1:0-1810 GCA_031375995.1 Bacteroidota bacterium | reverse complement strand
AATTTAAAAGATAAAGAGTATTATATTTTAAATAAATAATTCCGCAATGGGTATATTTAGAATGTGTGGCCATTTCAACCACTCTGCTTTGTGTAGAATTTGAATTTTGGAAAATGATATCGCCATTTTTTAGCAAGCTTAAATCGCTTAAAGCTTTCACTTCTTGCTTTGCCTTTACCAATAATTTATGGGGTGCATAGTATTTCCATTTAATAAAAATACCTCCTAGTAAAATAAATGCAAGGATAATGGTGATGTTTTTTTTCATGTGAAGTGGGGGGTATTGTTGGATGGTTACATTGTTGGATGCGTAAATGGTTGCATTGTTAAATGGTTGATTGCTTAAATACAAACTAAATCTTGTAATTTTTCAATCTTGTAATCTTTCAATCTCTAAATCTCCAAATCAAAAACTAGCTCAATCCTGTAATTTCGCCATTCACAAAATCAATAACCATAGCCGCTGGTTCCTTTGGCAAGCCTGGCATACGCATTATTTCTCCTGCCACAGCTACTATAAAACCAGCACCATTGTTTAGCACTAAGTTTTCTATGTGAATGTTAAAACCTTCGGCCGCCCCTACCAATGCTGCATTTTCTGTAAAACTAAATTGTGTTTTAGCAATACAAACAGGTAATTTATCAGCTCCTAAATCAGTTATTTTTTTCAATGCTGCTTTGGCATTTTTACCTAAAGTAATGCTGCTTCCTTTGTAAATAGTGGTTACAATTTTGCGTATTTTTTCTTCTATAGAATCATTCAATTCATAGGTATGGTTTATGGGTTTACTGGCTTTATTTTCCACTACTTCCACCACTTTTTTAGCCAGTTCCACGGCTCCATCACCTCCATTGGCAAAGCCTTCATTGATGGCAAATTCAGCTCCTTTTTCTTTACACCAATCTTTTATGAATGCAATCTCTTCTTCCGTATCAAATCCAAATTTATTCAAAGCTACAATTACGGTTTGCCCAAACTGTTGTAAGTTTTCAATATGGCGCTCTACATTTTTTATACCAGCCTTTAAACCCTCCATATTGGGTTGTTTAATTAGCTTTTCGTCTACCTTGCCATGCAGCTTTATGCTTTGCGTAGTGGTAACTAATACCGATGCTTTTGGACTAATTCCTGCTGCACGGCATTTTATATTTAGAAATTTTTCCCCTCCTAAATCGCTTCCGAAACCAGCTTCCGTTACTGCGTATTCGCTATGTTGTAAAGCGGCTTTGGTAGCCATTATACTATTGCAGCCGTGCGCTATATTGGCAAAAGGGCCACCGTGTATAAAAGCAGCTCCACCTTCTATGGTCTGCACCAAATTGGGTTGAAATGCATCTTTAAGCAAAGTAACCAAAGCACCTGCTACGCCTAAATCTTTTACATAAAAAGGGCTATTGTCGTATTTGTAGCCCACTAAAATGTTTTCAATGCGACTGCGTAAGTCATCTAAGGAAGTAGCCAAACAAAAAATAGCCATTATTTCAGATGCTGGTGTTATATCAAAACCAGTTTCTGTAAGAATGCCATTGGCAGAGCCATTTAAACCACTTAGTATATAGCGTAATGACCTATCGTTTACATCGAGTACCCTACGCCATAGTATTTGTTTAAGTCCGTTTGGATTGTTTTTATTAAAATATTGGTAATTGTCTATTAGCGCAGCCAAAGTATTATTGGCACAAGTAATGGCATGGAAATCGCCCGTAAAGTGTAAGTTAATATCTTCCATAGGCAATACTTGGCTATATCCGCCACCAGCAGCACCACCTTTCATACCAAAGCAAGGCCCAAGGCTGGGTTCACGCAAGG
>JANMIV010000230.1:0-1768 GCA_031375995.1 Bacteroidota bacterium | reverse complement strand
CAACCCTTCCAAAAAACTAAATTCTCAAAATAAACACAAAAAACAACCTCGTTTAAGCCTATTTAAAATAGGTTCAACCAACAAAGAAAAACGAGAAATCCCTTGAATATCTTGCCTTGTGCTACTCAAAAAAGTTTAAACCTCTTTTTGTTATATTTGTTTGTCGATTGTGGAAGTTTTTTCATAGTCTGACGTTGTGCGCAACTTTACACGAAAAAAACTCAGAAATAAGTTTGTTTAGAATACCATAAATTGGTACTTTAGCAAAAAAAGAATATGGCACGAAATACATCAATATTATTAGGAGAATATTTTGAACGTTTTATTAATGAACAAATTGCTTCTGGAAAATATAGCTCTGTCAGCGAAGTTGTCAGAACGGCCTTAAGAGTTTTTGAAGAGCAGGAAAATAAAACAAAATCTCTAATAAATGAACTTAAAATTGGGGAAAAAAGCGGTAGAATAAAAAATTTTGACCGTAATAAGAATCTTGAACAACTCAAAGCTAACGTTCAAAAATAATGTCAGCATACATAATTAGCGAAAAAGCTCTTGAAGACATTAATAAAATTTGGATTTATACTGCTGAGAATTGGTCTGTAGAACAAGCTGATCGATATTATAACTTAATTTTGGACGAAGTAGAATATATTGCGCAAAATTTTGATATGGCACTTGATTTTGGTAACATTAGAAAAGCTTACAGATTTTCAAAAGTAAAGTCCCATTTAATATTTTTTAAGAAAAACAAAGACAACGAAATTGAAGTTATTAGAGTTCTGCATGAAAGAATGGACATTGAAAACAGATTAAAAGAATAGAAAATAAAAGCTACGAACAACGGCTTTAGCACTCGCCCAACCACTCCAAAAACCTAAAATTTCAAAATAAACACAAAAACCAAGCTCGTTTAAGCCTATTTAAATAGCTTCAACCAACAAAGAAAAACGAGAAATCCATTGAATATCTTGCCTTGCGCTATTCAAAAAGTTTAAACCTCTTTTTGTTATATTTGTTGAAAGGTTGTGACGTTTTTAACAGTCATAAATTAATGGTAGTTTAATTGACAACACAATAACAATTAAAATTCAGCAAGATGAAAACGTCACGCCCAATACATCCAGACTTTCAACTCTTTTTGGACTTAAAAGACCAACAACTAATTGACCTGTTTACCGATTTGAGAGAATACATTTTGGAACTCTATCCCGACTGCAACGAGCTTGTTTATCATACTCACGCATTGACAGCAGTATTTTCTATATCAGACAAACTCTCCGACGCTTTTTGTATGCTACCAATTTATACAAGTCATCTCAACTTAGGATTTAATAAAGGAACACTTTTAAACGACCCAAACAAACTCTTGACAGGAACAGGTAATTTAATCAGACACATAGCCGTAAAAAAGATAAGCGATTATAGAAACACAAAAGTGAAGGAATTGATACAAGAAGCAATCGAGTTTTCAATTAAAGAGATGGACAAGCCAACGAAGTCAATTAGAAAAACAATATCGAAAATAAAAAAATAGAAAGCCGACTGCACAACATAGGTAACCGCTGCACAACCAATTTTACTATAAATAGATTAATTATGTTAGTAGTATATTATCTTGGCGCAATTTTTGCCTGATGAATAACAGTTAACCTCTTTTCTTTATCTTTACTCCATGAAAAAAATCCTTTTCTTATTTTGTATAACCCAATTGGTATTTGCCCAAAACATCAATACAGGTCAGCATTGTGGCTATGATTTTGTTTCTTAT
>JANMIV010000204.1:0-2864 GCA_031375995.1 Bacteroidota bacterium | reverse complement strand
GGCCGATTTTATTCAGGCATGGAAGCGAGGCGATTTTAAGCGAAAAAAATAAACCAACAATGGCTATACAACATGTTACCGTTATTGGCGCAGGAACCATGGGCAACGGTATTGCCCACGTATTTGCGCAAAAAGGATTTAAGGTAAACTTGGTAGATGTACAAGAAAAGCAATTAGAGAAAGCCCTGCAAACCATTGCTAAAAATTTAGACAGGCAAGTAAGTAAAGGAAGTTTAACTGAACGTTACAGTTATTTAACTGATTACGTGGTTTAGGCTAGTTGGTTTAATTATAAGAACAGGACAATTTATTGTAAGTAGGATGGCTAAAAAAAGAGGTTTTAATAGTAATAGTAAAAAAGAGGAAGAGGTTGAAAAAGTAAAAATATCAAAGGAAAGTTTAAAAGAGGCTTTGGTATTGTTTAGATATTTAAAACCATATCGTGGTAAATTTATTGGAGGACTTATTTTTATTGCATTATCAGCAATTTCTACTCTTGCTTTTCCTGTACTATTGGGAAAAATGATTGATGCTGCTTCTCCAGAAATGGTTGGTCAGTTGGAGATGGCAAGAAACCCAATTCAAAATCAATTTGGCTTTGATTTGAAGAGTTTGCATTTAAGTTTGAATACTGTTTTGATTTTGATTTTTGTACAATTGACACTTCAAACATTGTTTTCCTTCATGAGAATATCTTTGTTTACTGAAGTTGGAGAGAAGTCATTGGCAGATATGCGTAAAGATTTATATTCTAAACTGCTTACCATGCCAATGAGTTTTTATACAGAACAAAGAGTAGGAGAATTAAGTAGCAGAATTTCATCTGATTTATCGCAAATTCAAGATGCAATTTCTTTGACTTTAGCAGAATTTTTAAGAGGATTGTTTACATTAACTGTTGGTTTATCTGTTATTTTTTTAATTTCAGCGAAATTGGCTTTTACTATGCTGGGAGTAGTGCCTATTATAGCAATTTTAGCAGTAGTTTTTGGTTTACGAATAAGAAAAATGTCTCGAAACGCACAAGATAAACTAGCGGAAAGCGGCACGATAGTAAACGAAACTTTTCAAGGAATTGCTATTGTGAAAGCCTTTAGCAGTGAGGCAAACGAAATTAAACGTTACACGAAAAGTATTTATAGTGTAGTTGATATTGCTATTTCCAATGCCCGCTATCGAGGTGCATTTGTTTCTTTTATGATTTTTGGTGTTTTTGGGACTATTGCTTTTGTAATGTGGGTAGGCGCCAATATGATTAAAAGCGGTACATTAAGTATTGGTGATTTGACCATGTTTGTAATTATTTCTGGCTTTGTTGGTGGCACTTTTGCCGGTTTTGCTGATATGTTTAGTCAGCTTCAAAAGACTCTAGGTGCTACGCAAAGGGTAAGAGAAATTTTAAGAGAAGAAGGAGAAGATGTTTATTTAGTTGAAACACCTTTGGACCCAATCCATAAAATTACTGGAAGAGTAGAATTTAAAAACGTAGCTTTTGCATACCCTGGTAGATTAGATGTTTCAGTGCTACAAGACATAAGCCTGCTGGCTAACAAAGGGGAACAAGTAGCTTTAGTTGGGCCAAGTGGAGCAGGGAAATCAACTGTAGCTAGTTTATTGTTGCAATTTTATAAAGTTGCCAAAGGACAAATTTTATTTGATGGAAAAGATGCAACAGACATTCCATTGAGTCAATTGCGTAAGCAAATGGCCTATGTTCCGCAAGATGTAATGCTATTTGGAGGAACGCTATATGAAAATATTGCATACGGTAATCCCAATGCAAGTGAATTGGAAATATTTGATGCAGCGAAAAAGGCCAATGCTTTTGATTTTATAATGGCATTCCCAGAAAAAATGCAAACTATTGTAGGGGAAAGAGGAATAAAGCTTTCTGGAGGTCAAAGGCAACGCATAGCAATTGCAAGAGCAATTTTAAAGGATCCAGCTATTTTGGTACTTGATGAAGCTACCAGTGCACTCGATAGTGAAAGTGAGAGTTTGGTTCAAGAAGCACTGGATAATTTGATGCAAAATAGAACCACCTTTGTAATTGCCCATAGACTTTCTACTATTAGAAAAGCAGATAAAATTATAGTTATTGATAAGGGAATGGTTGTGGAACAGGGAACGCATGATTACCTTATTAACAACGAAGGTGGTTTATATAAAAGGTTGATTACCATACAAAATTATTAATGAATACCTAAGATAATGTATTTTTAATTTAAAATACTCTCTTTATCTTTCAGTTATATTGTTTTTATTTGCAATGAATGAAAACAAGAATTGTAGTTTCCTTATTTTTATTGGGTTGGTTTACTGGATTGTTTGCCCAGAATGATACAGTAATTAAAGTGGCTTTGATTATGCCATTTTGTAGCCAGCAATTAATTCAAAACCCTAATCACAAAAATGCTGAATTAGCTAACGCTTGCAGAGAATACTACCAAGGGCTGCTTATAGCTTGTGATACACTAAGAAGAGCAGGGTTTAATATTGAAATAAGTGTATTTGATACGGAAAGAGATTCATTAAAATTCATGAAAATTCTTGCTAAAGAAGAAGTGCAAAATGCACATTTTATTATTGGACCAGTAGTAAAAGAAGGTCAATTATTAATGCAAAACTACAATAATAAGAAGGGTGCTTACCAATTATCACCTTTATTTACTTTTTCTAAGACCAAGATAAGCAATGAGAAATCAATATCAGCTTACCCAGATTTGAGTTTTTATGCAGATTATCTATACAATTATTTAACAAATACTATTGGTACAGGTAATTTAATAGTTTTGACAGGAAAGGATAATAGTGATAAAATACTAGCCAATAGAGCTAAAGAGCTTTCAAAACCTGGAGCAGGT
>JANMIV010000173.1:0-3388 GCA_031375995.1 Bacteroidota bacterium | reverse complement strand
CACAAGCAAGGATAAGCGAATTCTATGATTCAAGTAAGGCTAACTCAGTGGGTAATGTTACGCAATTTGGCTTCTTTCCCAATGTAATGTACCGTTATTACTTTTAATAAAGTAGTATTGTAATACAATGAGAGCAAGTGTAAATACTATTTATGGTCCGCCAGAAGTACTGAAACTACAAGAAATTGATAAACCCACAGCTAAGGACGATGAAGTATTGGTAAAAATATATGCCACTACGGTAAACAGAACTGACTGTGGGTTTAGAAAATCAGAATACCTCATTATTAGATTCATCTTTGGATTATTTAAACCAAAACATACCGTACTTGGAAGTGAATTTGCGGGCAAAGTAGAAGCCATAGGCAAAAATGTAAGCCAGTTTAAAGTAAATGACGATGTATTTGGCTTAAGCACCTATACCTTTGGCACACATGCAGAATATATTTGTATAAAAGAAACCAACTCCATTGCAAACATGCCTGTAAATATGAGTTACAATGAAGCGGCTGCTGTGTGCGATGGATTAATGTTGGGTATGAATTTGATTAGAAAAATCAATTTTAAAAACAAGCCTAAAATACTTATAAATGGTGCGAGTGGTTCTATTGGAACTGCCTGTGTACAATTGGCTCATTTTTATGGAGCGGAAGTAAGCGCAGTATGCAAAACAGATTATATTGAATCGGTTAAAGCTTTGGGTGCAACACATATCATAGATTACACCCTAGACGATTTTACCAAAAGCACCGCTCAATATGATGTAGTAATAGATGCCGTTGGCAAAAGTTCGTTCTTTAAATGCAAAAATATATTGAAACCTAAAGGCATTTATTTTTTTACTGAATTGGGCTATCTCTCTCAAAATATTTTCTTAGCTTTAATTACGCCACTTTTAGGAGGAAAAAAAGTTAAATTCCCCATTCCAACTGATAATAAAGAAAGCATTTTATTCTTTAAAAAACTAATAGAAAAAGGCAATTACAAAGCTGTAATTGATAAAGTATATCCGCTAGACCAAATAGTAGCAGCCACACAATATGTGGAAACAGGTGAAAAGATAGGCAATGTAGTAATTACTGTGGTATAGGTAAAATATACAAGCTCCGTTATATTCTATTTGTTAAAATAGCTGCTCGTATTCGCTGTTGGTTTTATGTAAGCAGTACTTCTATCAATTTATTGCAAGTCAAAAACAATGCATGTTTGAAACAAATGAGTAGTATATTTGGCCTTTTGATTGACTACATACGATGAAAAAAGGATTTGAATTTCTGAAGCAAATACAAGAAAACAACCATCGCGAGTGGTTTACTGAGCGCAAGCCTACATACGATTTGATTGCGAAGGAAAACAAAGCCTTTTTCGAACACATTTATGCGGAGCTTCAAAAGCACGACAGTTTAGGTGGCATGCACATTTCAAGGATTTATAAAGATGTACGTTTTTCCAAAGATAAATCGCCTTATAAAACCCATTTTGGGGCTGGGTACGCCCGCACCAAACCAATGCTAAGAGGTGGGTATTATATTCATATTGAAGAAAACAACAGTTTTGTAGGAGGAGGATTTTGGGCTCCGAATGCGGATGATTTATGGCGTATTCGCAAAGAATTTGAAATGGATACAGCAGCCATTAAAAAGATTACTGCTAACAATACCTTTATAAAATACTTTAAAGAAATAGAAGGAGAAGGCGTAAAAACGGCTCCGAAAGGTTTCGATAAAAGCCATCCAGCAATTGATTTGATTAAGAAAAAACAATTTATAGTAAAGAGAACATTTAAAGATAAGGAAGTCCTATCCCATCACTTTCAAAAAGAAGTAATACTAACATTTTTAGCCATGAGACCTTTTTTCAATTATATGAGTGATATACTTACTACCGATTTAAATGGAGAACCCTTATTTTAAAAGCAAGCAAGCATCAATATATCTATTTTTGCTTCATACTTACCCATCTATACTATTAAGAGATAATAACATCAACCTAAAACGTATTGCTTATTCAATATGTCAACAACTGGCAACAAACGACTGATAGAAGAACTGGCTATCTCTTTAAAAACAGAAAATACGGGCGCAAATCGTAAAAAATGGGCCAATTACCTATTAACGCAACCCATTGAGCTGAATGAGTTGCTTGTATTATTACAAGAGGAAAGAGCAATTGCCCTCCGCTTTACTTGGCTAATGGGTGATTTATGCGAAATAGCTCCTGTATTTGTTTATCCTTCTATTGTGTATTTGTTTTCCAAACGCCACCAAATACAAGTACTCAACTTCAATCGCAGTTTAGCCAAAATGTTTTACTTATGCGGAGTGCCCCAAGAAATAGCGGGTGAAGCCGTTGATGAAATGTTTAAGTGGCTACTAGATGCCAAGGTAGATGTAACGATTAAAAACTATTCATTATTGGCCTTATACCAACTCGCAAGTAAGCATAAAGACCTAAAGAATGAACTAAAAATAGTACTCACAGATCAACTGGATAAAAACCCTGTTTCATTTGAAAAGAAAGCCCAACAAATATTAAAACAATTGGAAAATGAGCGATAAAATGCTTTTATGGTTGGTGACGCTGCCAAACACAAATAAATTGTTTTATTTATATATTTGAATTTTAAACCTAGTGCACAGACAAAGCAAGTCTAGGCACTATTTATATATTGATTCAAATACACAAATAATTCTAACTATTGTAAAAATGGGGAACAAGAAAGAGCTACAGCCAGCAGAAAAAGAAAAATTACTCCAAACATTGAAAGCGCGTTTTGAAAAAAATAAGAGCCGACATAAAGTGCTAGAATGGGATACTGTGCAAGCGAAACTGGAAAATAGTACTGATAAACTTTGGTCGCTCTTACAAATGGAACAAACGGGAGGAGAACCAGATGTGGTTGGCTTTAATGCAAAAACAAATGAATATACTTTTTACGACTGTTCAGCAGAAAGCCCAGCCGGGCGCAGAAGTTTCTCTTACGACCAAAAAGCCTTGGACTCCAGAAAAGAAAACAAACCTAAAAACAGTGCTATTAATTTAGCCATACAAATGGGTATTGAAATTTTAACAGAGGAAGAATATAGAACCTTACAAAAGCTAGGCAATTTTGATTTAAAAACATCAAGTTGGGTAAAAACTCCTGATGATATTAGGGCATTGGGTGGAGCTATTTTCTGCGATTGCCGTTTCAACCATGTTTTCACCTACCACAATGGAGCAGAATCTTACTATGCTAGCAGGGCATTCCGTGGCTCGCTAAGGGTATAAATAGTTACCATAATTCACTAGTAAAAAACTTTAAACTTCGCACTTGCTCGCTTATTTCGCGAGTGAGTGTATTGATAAGCCTCTGGCTGATAACAAATACCCTAGGGCATCTCGAAGA
>JANMIV010000447.1:0-2675 GCA_031375995.1 Bacteroidota bacterium | reverse complement strand
ATAGACATGCCATGCTTGGTAAGTCTATACTCTACTACTATGGGTGTTTCTTGGATAATTTTACGCTCTACCATTTTTATGTCTTCTAAATAACGCAACTCTTTTGTAAGCGTGGAAGAGGTAATTTTGTTTAAAACCGTTTTGAGTTCATTAAACCGTTTCGGATCATCGCACAAATGTGCCAAAATTTGACCACACCATTTACCTCCTACAATATCTAAAACATCGGCTACTACTTTAATTCCCTGCTGTTTTGTTTTTATTTCCATGCCACTTATTGATTTAGGTATCTTAAAAACTACCTGTATTTTATTGCTACTAAGTAGCAAATATATACTTAGTGCATTACGTTTGCAACAGCAATTAGAAAAAGTAAATCATGCATACCAATATTAGCCCAATAACATTATCAATTAAAGACAAAGCCCACGTCCCTTTCTGGCGAAACATTCTAATGCCTGCTATAACGGGCATTGAAGACAACGGTTGTAATGAATTAAACAATGATATGCTACAATTTTTCAATCAATTTAACACAATATAAACCATAAAAATATGAAAGCAATACAATACACTGCGTTCGGTCAGTCGGACGTTATTCAGTTCACAACAATTGACAAGCCCACAATCACTCACGACAATGAAGTGCTAATTGAAGTAAAAGCAACTACTGTAAACCCATTGGATATAAAAATCCGTATGGGATTTATGGAAAAAGTATATCCTGTTCAAATGCCATTTACCCCTGGCTTAGATGCGGCAGGTACAGTAATAGCAGTAGGTGCAGGTGTTACCCAATTTAAAGTAGGCGATGAAGTGGTAGCTTCAAGCATGGGCGGTGCTTATGCGGAGTACTTACTTGCCAAAGCAAATAATGTAAGTTTAAAACCTAGTAATATTTCATTTGCTGAGGCCACCTCTTTGGTAGTTCCAATTGCTACTGCACAGTCGCTTTTAGTAAATACAGCCAATATGCAAAAAGGACAAAAGTTGTTTATTTTAGGCGCTTCTGGTGCAGTAGGAAGTATTATGATTCAAATGGCAAAAGCGATGGGCTTATATGTTATTGGCACTGCTTCGGGCAAAGGAATGGACATTATAAAAAGTTTAGGTATTGATGAGGCCATTGATTATAAAACGCAGGACTTCACTACCTTGGTAAAAGATGCAGATGTGGCGGTGGATTGTGCGGGAGGACCTTCTCAAGCAAAACTATTTGAAGTGCTAAAAAAAGGGGGTAAGTTGCTTAGTATTACCATGCCACCTTCGGCTGAACTAGCTCAGCAATTTGGAGTAGAAGCCCATTTTGTTTCATCTAAAATGTCGCATGAAAGTTTAGTAGTTGGTTTACACCTAGCAGAACAGGGCTTATTAAAACCGTCTATTTCACAAACATTTCAACTAGCAGACGCAGCAAAAGCACAAGATTTTGTTTCGGCTGGAGGTGTAAACGGGAAAGTGGTGCTGTTAGTTAGCTAAATAAAATCCTTGCTATTTGAAACTGCATTTTTAAATATTGGGTTAGTGAAACTCCAAACATAAAGTAGAAAAATTGCATAGCCTCTTTGCTGCTTTTCTATGGTATTTATAAAAACCGAGTTCGCATCTGCGGACTATAATACAGGCATTGGATGCAAGCTATACCTCTTGCATCCTTGTTAGTAAAGCTGTTTTTGTTTGATGTTCATCTTTTACTGCTTAATAAACTTCTGCGCTTGATACTCATTGTTTTTGAATCGGATAAAATAAAGTCCGTTTGCAAAATCAGCAATATCCATTTTTATAGTTTCATTCACTTCTATTTCCTTTACCAAAACTCCTATGGCATTAAAAATTTGAAGTTGCTCCTTTTTTACAGCTCTCCTTAATTCGATAGTAAGTGTTTCGTTTGCCGGATTAGGATAAATGCCTTCAAATATGGATAGATTATTTTCTCTTACTCCTACTTTACAAGGAAAAAATTTATAATGTAAGGAATCAGAGTAATTAAACATATTAGAACAAGTAGGGTGTATCACTTTCGTTTTATAGATTCCAGAATTGGTTACTATTAAAGTGTCACTGTTTGCTAAAGGAATAGCCACCCCGCTTTTATACCATTGTGTTAAATGGTCTTCCCCAAAGTACAATATTAACTTTAGGGTGTCTCCTTGGCATACGCTATCGCCAGCAAGCACATTACCTATGGTCTGAATATCCATTATTGATCCACCCATCCATCCAGTTGGTTCAATAAATGATTGCTTAGAAAGTTCTGAGCAACCCGCTTTAGTAGTTAATACAGATGGATTTGGAAAATCTATTAATTGAAAATTGTTTGAAACAACTAAATATTGATTGGTGGCACCCGGAATAGGAATGCCATTATTGTACCATTGATAAGTATTTCCTGTTTGGGTCCACAAGGTATCGCTGCTATTAGAACAAAGCATAAGGGTGTCGGGGAAAATGCGTGGCGTATGGTTACAAAAACTGATAGTGGTATCTATCACACTGGTATGTAACCCTTGTAAATCGCAATTTGATGTTGTAAGTGTAACGGTATAAGTACCGTTAGCTAGATAAGAATGTGTCGGTGATTTTGAGGTTGACGTGGTTCCATCTCCAAAATTCCACAAGTAGTTATCAGTATATTGTGAGGTATTGGTAAATATGATTTCATTTGTACCGGAGCC
>JANMIV010000445.1:0-1120 GCA_031375995.1 Bacteroidota bacterium | reverse complement strand
GTCATTTACACCTTTAAGCAGCAGGTAAGTTATACCAAAGCCGTATATATAATTGACAATTAATGCCAATAAATGCACCTTAAACTAAAAAATCCCTTTTTGATGTGTTCAAAAAGGGATTTTTTTATATTGGCTTAGATTATAAACCAAATTTACCTCTTAATTTTTCTACTTCGGCAACACGCTGAATAGAAACAGCATAGGCAGCAATTCTCATTGGTATTTTGTATTTTAAAGAAGCGGTATAAACACCTTCAAAAGCAGTTTTCATTACCCTGTCAGCTCTACGATATACGCGCTCTTCTGTCCAGTAATAACCCAAACGGTTTTGTACCCATTCAAAATAACTTACTGTAACACCACCAGCATTGGCTAATATATCTGGAACAACCATAATGCCTTTTTCATTTAATATATGATCGGCACTAGCACTTGTTGGTCCATTTGCACCTTCCACTATCACTTTGGCTTTAATACGGCCTGCATTTTCCTCAGTAATTTGATCTTCCATAGCTGCAGGAACCAATACAGTAACCTCTAACTCTAACAACTCGGCATTGGTAATTTTGGTAGCTTTGTAGCCTTCCAATGTACCGTTGTTTCCATCGCGGTAAGCAATAGCTTCTTCTACATTTATTCCATCAGCATTAAAGTAAGCACCGCTTACATCGCTGATAGCTAAAATTTTTAAACCTTGTTGAGCAATTAATTTAGCACTAATTGAACCCACATTTCCAAAACCTTGAACGGCACAAGTAGCACCAATTGGAGAAATACCCAATTTACCTAAGGCTGCTCTGGTAGAGACCATTACGCCACGGCCTGTTGCTTCTACACGCCCTAGTGAGCCACCTAAAACAATTGGCTTACCAGTAACTACTGCTGGAGAAGAACGACCTACCAGTTTTGAATATTCGTCCATAATCCAAGCCATTTCTTGAGGGCCTGTTCCCATATCAGGAGCAGGAATATCTTTATCAGGACCAAACACATCAACCATCATATCGGTATAAGAACGTGTTAGTCTTTCCAACTCCCCTTTGCTCATGCTTTTAGGATCACATTTAATACCTCCTTTTCCTCCACCGTAAGGAATACCAACTACTGCACATTTCCATGT
>JANMIV010000112.1:0-3305 GCA_031375995.1 Bacteroidota bacterium | reverse complement strand
TTTTTATATTGGTATGCTCTTTTGCCTTGATTTACTTGTTTGCTAAATTGAAAAAATCAAGAGAGAAGAGTGTAAAGTGAGGCAAATAAATGAGCTAGGCCACCCGCGTTCAGCTTAAAGCGTTAAACTTTGATACAAACCTTAACGTCAGTATATATATTTACTTGTGCTTAAAAAACAATTGCAAAAAAATGATACTATTGTAATAAAAAAAGGTAGTTTACGTTTTATTGCTTATGAAAAAAAAAATTACTTATTTACTGCTCGTTTTTTCTTTTTTGCATAGTACTGCTCAGGTTACTTTAGAATTGAAGACTTTACCTGCTAATACACCCAAATACGCTCGATTTTCCATAATATGTGCCCAGAATGATTGGAATGCATTTGACACCGTACATGAATTTAAAAACGTACAGAATAAATGGCAAATGACCATTAGCTCTCCTAAAGATACTTTTTACTATAAAGTTGCCCGATTTTCTAACAATAGCTTGGAGGTAGACGCCAACTACAATGCCATACCCAATAGAATATTATTGCCCAATAGCAAAGGCAAAACAAATATTACAGTACAAAATTGGGCCGATTTTGAAAAGGAACATTCCGCCAATAACAATGTTTGGGTTGCAAACGATAGTTTTTATAGTAAAAACTTACAGTATGCTAAGAAAATAATTATTTACTTACCCAATGACTACAGCAAAATGCCAGATAAGCGATATCCAGTTATATATGCCTTTCAAGGGCAAAACTTATTTGATAATTTTACAGCTAATTACAAAGAATGGCGCATTGACGAGGCATTACGAGCCATGCAAAAAAAGGGGGATAATGGCTGTATTATAGTTGGAATTGCTGACTTGGATCAAATTAATAACGCCAGAGAAACCAATCCTTTTTACAAAGGATTTCTTCAAAGCGATACAAGCCTATCAGCTGCTTATGCACGCTTTGTAAGTTATGAACTAAAACCTTATATCGATTCTCTGTACAGAACAAAACCTTGGCGGATATTCAATGGAATTATAGGTGCAGATAAATATGCTCAACTGGCATTGTTTACAGGTCTAACCTATAAAAGATACTTTAGTAAAATAGGAATATTCTCTCCATTTTTTGAAGATAAAGATTCCATGTTAGGGCTTATGGGTAAAATAGGTAAAACCTCGGGTACACGTGTATATATTACCTATGGCAATAACGATACGATAATGCAAGCTAATTTGGCTGAAGATTTGAATGATAGTTTAAAGAGCAATGGCAAAGGTGCTTCAAATACAGCAGGATCTCTTGTAGATGTAAAACTAGTATCAAAAGTACTAGGACAACACAATGAAATATTTTGGGGTAGCGAGTTTATACCCTGTTATGAGTGGCTCTTTGACGGATACAATGATAATGATGGTAGTCCACTTAACAAATATTACCAGAAAAGAAGCAGGGAAGCTGATGTTAGTTTAAAAATATATCCCAATCCGGCACAAAGTACAGTAACCATAGAGAGTGATGCGCCAAGTGTTAAAATTTTAACGGATAAAGGCTTATTGGTAAAAGAAATAACCAATGCACCAACCAATGTAAAACAGGGGAAATATAGCTTTAGCTATATGATGATAAAAGTACAGACATTAGATATTGGAGAACTATTACCAGGTAATTATTATGTAGTGGCTACCAGCATGAATAATAAAAGCATTACTAAAATCTTAATAGTAAAATAGCCATTCCAAACCATTAAAATGGTGTATAAAAGTGGCTAATTGGGTAAATTGCCTGCACGCTTCGGTATTATATTGTTTTCAATAACAATAAATTAGCATTTTGGGGGTTCTTTAAAAAGGTAGATTATTCAATATGCCTTTATCTAATATTGTTAATTGATAGAATTGGTTTATTTTTGAAATATTGCCCAATTACAACTATGGATCAACATTTTGGATTTTCAGAATTAGCAAAGCAAGCTTCCTTACAGCCTAAAGAGGCATTGCTGGAAAAGCGTAATCCTCACAATACCTTATATATTGGCGTTCCAAAGGAAACTACCTTGCAAGAAGGTAGAATTCCACTAACACCCTCCTCTATTCAACTTTTGGTAAACAATGGCAATGAAGTTTGGATAGAAACTGGCGCAGGCAAACAAGCACAATTTACCGACAAAGACTTTAGCGAGGCTGGGGCAAAAATTTGTTATACCAAAGAAGAAGTATTTAAAGCCAATATAATACTTAAAGTAGAGCCGCCAACTGAAGAAGAAATAAGACTTTTAACCCATGAGCACTTTTTAATTTCGGCATTGCAGCATGCAAGTAAAAATGAAACTTTCATCAAACAACTCATGCACAAAAAGTTGACGGCAATGGCTTACGAAAACCTAAAAGACAGTGATGGGCTCTATCCCATTATTAGAAGTATGAGCGAAATTGCTGGTATTACTTCCATAGCAGTGGCTGCCGAATTACTCAGCACTACCCAAGGCGGAAAAGGCGAAATGTTGGGAGGTATTACGGGCATTCCTCCAACAGAAATTGTAATAATTGGAGCAGGAACCGTTGGCGAATATGCCGCTAAGTCTGCCTTAGGAAAAGGAGCCACCGTTAAAATTTTTGATCATTCATTGGCTAAATTGCGTAGAATACAAAACAACCTACCCAATAATAGTATTTATACCAGTTTGCTGCATCCCAAAATAATACAAAAGGCATTACAAACGGCCGATGTAGTAATAGGTTGTATGCGTGGGGAAAATGGCAGAAGTCCTATTTTAGTTACAGAGGAAATGGTTAGCCAAATGAAGCCTCAATCGGTAATTATTGATATAAGTGTTGACCAAGGCGGTATATTTGAAACCTGTGAATTAACCTCTCACAAGAATCCCACTTTTATAAAACATGGTGTAATACACTATTGCGTACCCAATATAACCAGTAGGGTTTGCAGAACAGCCAGCTATGCATTGAGTAATATTTTTACTCCACTATTGCTTAAACTAACCGATACCAAGGATATTCCCACTTTCCTATACCAAAATGCAGGAGCAAGAAATGGTGTTTATATTTACAAGGGCAACTTAACCAACAAGCATATCGGAAATAGGCTCAATATTTACCACAAAGATTTAGATTTATTACTTACAGCGCATATTTAATCAATGGCGGTTCAGTTTTTTAAAGTTTACGATTTTAAGTTAGATGGTAAGGAGCCACAAGCCCTCCATTCAGTAAGAACAATTGATATAGAAGGAAAACGCATTTGCCTTACTCGCTTACACGATGGTTATTTTGCCATAGATGATAAATGCCCACATG
>JANMIV010000494.1:0-3111 GCA_031375995.1 Bacteroidota bacterium | reverse complement strand
TTTTTCCTTATCAGACAAATTTGCAAAAGGGCGAAATACTTTATCAAAAATGGATTTAATAGCTTGTTTGTCTACACTGCGTTCTCTGTCAAAATAAGATTTTCCGGGTGCTGTATCTAATTTGATTGTGGCCAAACCTGCGCCGTCTTGTCCGCGGTTATGTTGTTTTTCCATCAGAAGATACATTTTGTTCAAGCCGTAATGGATATCGCCGTATTTTTCTTTATAGTAAGACAGCGGTTTGAGTAGCCTGATTAAGGCAATGCCGCATTCGTGTTTTATAGGATCGCTCATAAAAAGAGCTACGAAAGTAAGGCTTTATTTTAAAATCTATTCCTAAACTTATGAATTTATTGCTTTGAAAAAAAAATAAATTGCTTAAACTTGCTCAATTAAAAAAATCGATATGAAAAAACTATTTACACTACTATTTGCCCTTTTGTTAATTTATACAAGTCAGGCACAGCGTTTTAAAGACAAAGTATTCGCTAACGTAAGCGTTGATAGCGTAGTATATGGCAATGCCAAAAAGTTCGACAATGTATCAACAGACATGAAAATGTACATTTACCAGCCAGTTGGCGATACCATGACCAAACGCCCTTTAATTGTATTGGCGCACGGAGGCTCATTTATAGCAGGAAGCCCTTATGCTCCAGATGTAGTGTATTTGTGCACAGAATTTGCCAAACGTGGTTATGTATGCGTATCTTTACAGTACCGTTTAGGAGTTGACTTTAATGAAGTTATATTAGGGAATGGAGGTTTTCAGTTTGCCAATGCGGTATGGCGTGGAGCATTGGATGGAAGGGGAGCTGTTAGGTATTTAAGGGCTAATTTAAGCACTTATAAAATAAATACAGGTCAAGTATATTTAGGAGGAGTTTCTGCAGGAGGCGTATTGGGTTTGCACGAAGCGTTTTTAGATTTGCCAAGTGAAGTAGCAAGTGCAGAATTTCAAATAGATACAGCTTCAATAGGAGGTATTGAAGGTTCGTCAGGTTCTCCAGGATTTAGCTGGAGAGTAAAAGGGGTAATTAGTTTGTGTGGTGCACTTGGCAATGTAAATTGGATGAGTAATAATAAAAACGTATCCATTTTTAGTGTGCATGGAACCAATGATCAAACTGTTCCTTACAAAACAGATTTTTTCAGAGTGTCAGGGGCTGCTATTGCTAAATTAAGTGGCAGTTTTACAGTTGATTCTATGGCAAAAGTTTTGGGAATGAAATCAGTATTTTATACGTTCAAAGATGCGCCACATGTACCATTTTCTCCTGGAGTAGGTACTACGCAAAGCAGCACCGCTTATATGGATACTACTGAAGGTCTTTTGAGAGACTTTTTGTTTGAGGATATAAAAACCCCAGGAGTTGGTATAAACAAAGTATTGAGTGTAAAGGAGGTAAAATTATATCCAAATCCAGCAACTAATATGCTTACCATTGAATTAGGAGACAATACTGTTCAGCATATACAAATAGCAGACTTAAGCGGAAAGGTATTGACGGAAGTAAACACCAATAAGCAAATCAATACAATTGATGTAAGTGGGTTAAAAGCAGGGGTTTATTTTGTAAGTATTCAAAATGATAACGACCACTTAACCCGCAAATTAATTATAGAATAAGTAATAGTTTATTCTCAATATTAAAAGGTTGCTAGCCGTTGGTTAGCAACCTTTTTCTTTGTAATTGTAATTTAGCTTACAAAAGCTTGGAATTATAAAATATACTCTTCAAGAAATATAGCACCTTTGTGAAGTAATAAATGAAACAGAAAATGAAAAATATGAAAACTTTTGCCCACTTCTTTGTATTATTATTTATATACATGCAAAGTAGTTGTGCTCAAAACAACAATCAATCAGACAAAAAACCAATTAAACCAATGACAACAGAAAACTTAGATAACTTACAAACTGCCATATTTGGTGCAGGATGCTTTTGGTGCGTGGAAGCAGTGTTTCAGCGAGTAGAGGGGGTAGTGAAAATTGAAAGTGGTTATTCCAATGGGGACGTAAAGAATCCTACTTACCGCGAGGTATGTTATGGTAAAACAGGCCATGCCGAAGTATGTAAAATATGGTTTGACTCTAGTAAAGTATCCTTTGAAACACTATTATCCATATTTTGGCAAACACATGATCCTACTACCTTAAATCAACAAGGCAATGATATAGGTACTCAGTATCGTTCAGCCATATTTTATGCCAATGAATCACAAAAACTTGCTGCGGAAAAATACAAGCAGGAATTGGATAAATCGGGTGCATTTGCCAAACCCATTGTTACTGAAATTGCGGCTGTAAACAATTATTATACCGCAGAGGACTACCACCAAGATTATTACAATCAAAATAGTGATCAATCGTATTGCCAATTTGTAATAGCTCCCAAATTGGAAAAATTTAAAAAAGTATTTGGCGACAAGCTGCGTAAGAAATAAACTTGCTTAAACTTTTGAATTGGCTACTTTTGTGGCCAATTCAAAAGCCATTGCCGTAAATATGTTACGTAAACTTTTTTTTGTTTTTTGTGCTTTTTTGTGCTTGCAGACGCTACAAGCGCAAAAACAGACAGATAAAGCATATACTCCAGATACTACAAAAATGAGTCGCCCTAAAAAAGCTACTTTATTGGCTTTGGTGCCGGGGCTTGGACAAATTTATAATAAAAAATATTGGAAACTGCCTATTGTATATGGTGGTTTTGCTGCTTTGATTTACTCCGTTGGCTTTTACCAGAACCAGTATGATATATACAGACAGGCGGTACAAAAGCGGAATGCAAACCAACCTATTGGCGACCCTCAAATAGAGCCATTGCCAAGTCCTTACTTGGTTGAGTTACGAGATTTTTATAGAGAAAATAGAGATTTATCGTGGATTGGAATAGGTGGACTGTATGCTTTGCAAATAATTGATGCGGCCGTAGATGCACATTTACAAGAATTTGATGTAAGCGAGAATTTAAGTTTGCGCTGGGATCCTAACTACCAAATAATATACGGACAAGCATTTGTAGGTGCTACTATCCGATTGCAATTCTAGTCAGGTTTCTTACCTACTATTAACCACCTGAAAGCCCAAGCCCATTTTACGGTAATAGC
>JANMIV010000456.1:0-5503 GCA_031375995.1 Bacteroidota bacterium | reverse complement strand
TTAAGCAATTGTTTACAAAAGCAGCCATGGGCACATTCGGAAGCGGTTGGGTTTGGCTTATTAAACAAGAAGGGAAACTCAAAATCGTAAGTACCCCTAACCAAGACAACCCACTCATGAAAGGTACTGTTAATGATATTGGCAGCCCAATTATTGCCTTAGATGTATGGGAACATGCCTATTACTTAAAATACCAAAACAAACGTGCTGATTATGTTGCTGCCTTTTGGAATGTTTTAAATTGGGATAAAGTAGATGAACTTTTAGCAGCCTAATGATATTTTGTTTTCCAGCATTTTACAAATACTACCTATAGCCTCTATTGCAATATGCAAATCATAGAAAACACTGAAATTATACTTCCGTGCCACTACTTACCCAATATACTATATATGAAAAAATTGCTTTTGGCAGATAAAGCAATTATTGAAATACATCAAAATTTCACCAAACAAACCTATAGTAATCGCTGTAATATACTTGGTGCAAACGGAATACAAACACTTAGCATACCAACAGTAAAAATACACCACACCAAACAAACCATAGCACAAGTTAGAATTAGTTACGAAGAAAACTGGCAAAAACAGCATTGGCTTGCTTTACAGTCTGCCTACGGGAAATCGGCATTTTGGCTTTATTACAAAGACTATTTCGAATCATTTTATCTTAAACACAAATATGAATTTCTGTATGAATTGAATAACGGTTTATTGCTCCTACTACTCAAATTGCTCAAAACAGTAACCATTACTCAGTACAGTAATTCATTTGAAGAGAACTACATCAATACAAATGATTTAAGGCAATACTTTCATGCAAAAAAACAAAATATACAAGAACAAGAAGAAGCTAACAAACTAAAAAAATACTTACAAGTATTCACTGAAAAGTTCCACTTCGAAGCCAATTTATCTGTTATTGATTTATTAATGAACCTAGGTCCTCAAAGTAAAAATTACCTGCTAAATGGTTAAAACCATAACCGATATAGAAACCCTCATTCAACTACAAGAAAGCTTACCCTTACTTGATGTGCGCGCTCCTATAGAATTTTTGCAGGGGCATATTCCAAAAGCCATTAACTTTCCAATTTTGAATAATGAAGAAAGAAAATTAGTGGGAACATGCTATAAGCAACAGGGGCATGAGGCAGCGGTTATACTCGGATACAAACTAGTGGGTACACAATTTTATGAGCATATAACAAGAGCATATAAACAATTCCCTGAAAAAAAAATCATTATACACTGTTACAGAGGTGGTTTGCGAAGTAAAATAATGGCTAATTTATTAAGTAGTGCTGGTTTTGAAGTGCATTTATTACAAGGTGGATATAAAAAATTTAGACATTGGGTATTGGAAAAACTAAGCGTCAATTACCAATTCAAAGTTTTAGGAGGCTATACTGGGAGTGGAAAAACAAGTATTTTAAACCAACTGGAAAAGCAACAAAAACCTGTAATTGACCTAGAAGCACTTGCCTCTCATAGAGGCTCCGCATTTGGAAACATTGGCCTACCAGCACAACCAACCAATGAGCAATTTGAAAATAGGATTGCTTACAAACTACAAACATTAGATACAAATAGTGCCATTTGGATAGAAGATGAATGTAGTATGATTGGAAAATGTAAAGTTCCGCAAAAAATATATGAATCAATGAGAAATAGTCATTTACTTTTTTTAACAATTCCGTTTGAAATACGCTTGCAAAACATCATTGCAGATTATGGAAACCTTGATAAAGAACTATTAAAAATGGCTACCCTAAAACTGTATAAACGCCTTGGCGACTTTAGAACGAAAAAAGCCATTGAATTGCTGGAAGAAAACAAGCTAAATGACTGGGCTACAATTATTCTTGAATACTATGATAAAACCTATGAATTTGGTGCATCAAAACGAGCACCAAGCTCCATAAAAAATATTGACCTTCAATATTTTGAGCAAGAATCCTCAAACTAAGCATTTCCACCATTAAAAATCAGCCAAAATTACCAATGGCAAAGCTTTTGCTGTTTAACTTTTAAAACAATAAATAATTTTTACTATAAAAAGTACAATTCGCATGAACAACGAGCAAGAGAAAGAAATAACCACTGATGCAGCTTCAGAAAATAGTAACGAAAACCCTGTAAACGAAACAGAGCAAACTGACAATACTGCCACTAATGAGGAACAAAAGGCAGAAGAAACGCCTATTACACTAGAACAAGAATTGGCAGAAGCCAAAGATAAATACTTAAGGCTATACAGTGATTTTGAAAACTACAAACGCAGAACTTCAAAAGAAAGAATGGAATGGATGATGACCGCTAATAAAGAGGTACTTGTAGCATTAATACCTGTATTAGATGATTTTGAACGTGCTTTAAAAGCAATAGAAAAAGCAACGGAAGTGGGCCCTGTAAAGGAAGGAGTAGAATTGGTAAGCCATAAACTAAAAACCATACTGAATAGTAAAGGTTTAAAGGAAATGGAAAGTACCAACAAACCTTTTGACAGCGATTTTCATGAAGCAATTACCAATATTCCCGCTCCAAGTGAGGAGTTAAAAGGAAAAGTAGTAGATACGGTAGAAAAAGGTTATTTACTAAATGAAAGAGTTATTCGCTTTGCAAAAGTTGTTGTTGGAGAGTAAAAACTGCTAATTAGAAGGTAAAAAAATAAAACGACCTCGTTTTAAAAACAAAGAATAAAACAGAGGTTTGGGAAACAATTAAATACATAAATACACAAAAAATAGCTTTGTTTAATTGTTCCAGTTGTGTAATAAAATAAATATGGCAAAAAGAGACTATTACGAAATACTAGGTTTAAGCAAAGGAGCCTCAGAAGCAGACATAAAAAAGGCTTATAGACAAATGGCTATAAAGTACCATCCTGATAAAAATCCGGGTGATAAAACTGCTGAAGATAAGTTTAAAGAAGCTGCTGAAGCCTACGAAATGTTAAGCGATCCAAATAAGAAAGCACGCTATGACCAATATGGACATGCAGGAACAAGCGGTCAAGGTGGTTATGGCGGTGGCGGAATGAATATGGATGACATATTCAGTCAGTTTGGAGATGTATTTGGAAACGATGGCAGCCCGTTTGAATCATTTTTTGGAGGAGGCAGAAGTAGCAGAGGAGGCGCAAGAGGAGTTAGAGGCAGTAATATTAGGTTAAAAGTTAAACTCACTTTGCAAGAAATTGCTGCTGGTGTTGAAAAAAAGCTAAAATTTGGCAGATTAGTAATGTCAGAGGGCTTGAGTTTTGAAACCTGCGGAACTTGTAAAGGCTCTGGCCAAGTACGAAGAGTTACAAACACTTTTTTAGGTCAAATGGCTACCACAAGTGCTTGCCCAACTTGCCAGGGAACAGGCCGAATTATGGGAAAAAGACCTGCGGGTTCCAATGCGGATGGACTGGTAAATAAAGAAGAGGTAGTATCTGTTAATATTCCTGCTGGAGTTTCTAATGGCATGCAATTGAGTATGACAGGGAAAGGAAACGCTGGGCCAATGGGTGGCCCTGCTGGAGATTTAATTATTTTGATTGAAGAAGCAGAAGATCCAATTTTAAAGCGAGATGGTAACAATATAGTATATGATTTATACATCAACTTTGCCGATGTTGCCTTAGGAACACAAGTTGAAGTGCCAACAGTAGATGGAAAAGTTAAACTAAAAATAGAAACGGGAACCCAAGCAGGTAAAATACTCCGTTTAAGAGGAAAAGGCTTGCCAGAACTCAATACCAATTATAAGGGAGACCAATTGATTCATATAAATGTATGGACTCCTCAAAAATTGAATAATGAAGAGCGTGAAATACTAGAAAAGTTAAGAACTTCTGAAAACTTCACACCAAAGCCTAACGCAAACGATAAAGGCTTTTTTGATAGAATGAAGGAATTTTTTAATTAGAATCTATCTATAAATATTACGGATTCTATTAATGATTAGATAAACATTTTACTCAAATAATCATTAGCATTATTTATATCATAGTGTGCAAGTAAACTTGGATTTGCTTGCACATTTTTGTTTTCAATGGCTTGTAAAACTTCACTTATGCTATTAACAGAAATACTTTTACTTTCATTTGTTAAGTTAAGCAAACCTGCTTTAGCGTATGCAATTACTGGCGTTCCTACCAATATACTTTCATGTGCAACCCTATTCCACCCTTCATTTATTCCAATAATTGCCAATGTAAATTCACTCAACGACATTTGGGTTAAATAATTTTCAAATTGGTCAAAATAAATCACTTCATAATAAGCAGTTTTTATAGCAAAATCTTTGAAATTAGTACTAAAATAACATTTGTATCCTTGGCTTGTGAGCTGCTTTGCAATTTCAAAAACATCAGGATGATTTTTAAAACTCCATTGCCCTAAATGTATTTGCCGCTTCTTTTGTTGTGTCACAAACAATTGATATTGTTCATGCTTAAAAAAATTGGGGAAGTGATACACGGGAATATTATTTTTTGTTTTCTGCTTAAAAAAAATGACCCAATAAGGGGCAACAGCTATAATAGAAACATTTTTTAAACTGAAGTTAGCGAGTAGAAAAAATAATAAATGATAGTAAAAACGGAGAAAAAGCGATTTTCCATCATTATCGTCAAAATTATGCAATACAATATAGACCTTATTGGTTGTAAATAAATTTCTTAAAACAGCAGTAAATGCTACTCTGGCTACCAACACGTTATAGGCTGCATTTGCTTTAAAGCCCAATAAAAACAGTCTTAAATAAGCAAAAAAAGTATTATAAAATCGATCCTTTCTAATTTTTTCTAATACTAATTGCATACCACCAGCGTTTAGAAACGAAACAAGCTTTTCAGCAAAAAATAACTCATGATAATATCCACCAGTTTCATGCTTGCCAAACGAAATGTATTTTACTTTTTTCTTCAATTTACCAATAGTGAAAACGCAATATAGTAGGCTATTTAAAGAAATTGTAAAAAAAAGATTAACACAACTTTTTTGTGCAATTGCTGTTATATTTGTTAATTAATTTTTTTAAATGAGTAGATTAATTCTAGTATTTAGTATCTGTTTCCTTTTTTTTCATTCAAACGCGCAGCCATTTGGCAACGAATGGATACAAAATAACCAGCCCTATTTTAAAATTAAAATAGCAGAACAAGGCGTTTACAAAATAGACTCGGCTACCTTAGCTCAATCAGGCATCAACTTAAGCGGCATTCATCCAAAAAGATTTCAGTTATTCAAAAATGGAATAGAACAAGCCTGCTTTATTCCAAATGAAAGTGACGGACAATTCAATAATTCTGATTATATACTTTTTTATGCCAATAAAAATGATGGGCAACTAGATATTGGTATGTACCGTAGCCCTAAAGAACAGCCCCATCTGTTTAACAGTCTATTTACTGATACGGCTGTTTATTTCTTAACATTACTGCCCATTTCTAGCTCTACACAAGGGAAAAGGTTTACTACATTCAATGAGAACAATTACAATTCATTTACCCC
>JANMIV010000435.1:0-8268 GCA_031375995.1 Bacteroidota bacterium | reverse complement strand
CGGAAACCCAGTACCAGGCATACCATGTAATAGTATGTTTTATGTACAAGCTAGGGGTTTTGAAAGCATAGAAATATATGTTTACAACAGATGGGGCAAACTGGTATTCCAAACCAATAATGTAAAAGAGGGTTGGGATGGCATAGATCAAAAGACAGGAGGAGAATGTCAGCAGGATGCGTATGTTTATCAAATATTTGCCAATAGTTTTAGTGGTAAAAGATATCAATACAGTGGTTCTATAACGCTATTGAGGTAACAGAAGGAATTTATTTAGAAAAGAGACTATGATTTGAAAAGAAAGGCTACTTGTACTATAGTGCAAGTAGCCTTTCTTTTTTACGAGGTATACCACCTATATAATTTAGTGTAATGTATTAAGCTGTTTTGTCCGTGGTTGGTGTCCTCACCAATCCACTTTCTTGCTTTAAATAAACTCATTATAATGCTCAATAAAGTCAAATTCTGAATCTAAACCAAAATAGTATTTGGCCGATGAAAATTGATAATCTTCTGGCAAAGATACTAACTTCCACTTTTCTTGGATTGGGTTATTGTGTATATAATTCAATTTTCGAATAGCAATTTCTTTGTTTTTTATTTCTATGGTTCTTGCTCTTCTTTCCCAAAAATGATAAGCCCTGTCGTTTTGGTTAGAAATATAATTGTTCAACAATTCACTATTTTTTGAAACAAGATATTTTTTGAATTCATGACCAGTAAACTTTAGCAAAGTATTTTCTACTTCATTTACCTGAAACAGATTATTTATAGTCCACAGTAAATGAATATGATTTGGCATGATTACAAAACCATGAACATAAACTCTGTTTTGTTTAGAAAGCCATCTTAGGGAATCAATAATAATTTTTTTACTATCATTGTTGTCTAACAAATTTTGCCAACTATTTATAGTTGCAGTAAAAAAGTATATAAAACAAATTTATGAAAATAGATCAAATTCGGTTGGTGAGGACACCAACCGAGGACAAAACTCAAACAATTGAGCGTAATATTTTTCATTATTCATGCAATAGCTTTATGTCCAACGATTCATTCAATGTATCGTTGCAAAACTTACAAAATATAGTTTTGATTGGTCTAAGAATTTATATTTTCTACTCATATTGCAATTACATAATTTTCAATTTGTATTGCACAACTTTTGTTGCTTTGAACGAGCGGACGCTCGCACCAGCCGGTGACTCAAAAACACTATTTATCAGTTTTTTCTTGATTTTTTATATAGTAATAAATAGGTACACCCAGCAATACCAAGCATAAGCCCGTAAAAGCAAATGCGGTTTTGTATATCAATAAACTAATACAAATAGTAAGTGCCATTACTATATACAAAAGGGGCAAGTAGGGGTAGGCTATTACTTTATATGATCGTTCAGAAAAAGGTTGTTTTTTGCGCAGCACAAATACGGCTCCAACCGTAAGTATATAAAATAATAAAACAGCAAATACTACATAATCCAATAAATCGCCATAGGAGCCAGAGAGTACTAATAAGGAGGCCCAAATAGCTTGATAAATCAAGGCTTTTTGAGGAGAACCATTTCTATTGAGTTGAGATGCTTGTTTGAAAAATAAACCTTCATCGGCCATTACCTTATATACCCTTGAGCCACTTAAAATAATGCCATTGATACAGCCAAAGGTAGAAACCATTATCAGCACTGCCATTATAATAGCCCCATTGGTGCCAAACACTTTTTGTAGTAAAACAGTTCCTACTCGGCTTTGTTCCGCTTGTTGTATTTCTGTAACGGAAAGTGCATTGATGTAAATAATATTGATAAGAATATACAAGAATAGTACACTGCCAGTTCCAATGAGCAAAGAAAGCGGGACATTGCGTTTGGGTTTTTCAATTTCACCGGCAGTAAAAGTAATATTGTTCCAAGCATCGGCACTAAAAATAGAACCTACCAATGCAGCCGCAAAAATACCAATGTTTAAATGAAAGCTAGGCACTGCGTTAGGCATAGCAGAAACGACAGGGTTATTGATAATAAAATATAAACCAGCAAAAAGAATGAATAATAAAGAACCTATTTTGGCAAATGTGAAAATGTTTTGGAGTAAAGCAGCATTTTTTACTTTCCCAAAATTGAAAATGCTTAAAAGTACTATTAGCACTATACCCAATACCTGAGCAGCACTTATTTGTAAGGTATAATTGCTTGTAATAAGGAAGGAGAACAAAATGTTTTTTTCGCTAAACGTAGGAAAAAGAACACCAGTAAACTTTGCAAAACCCACTGCCACGGCAGCCATGGTTCCTGTTTGAATAATGGTAAACAATGTCCAGCCATACAAAAAGCCAAATAGGGGCGAGTAGGCTTCTTTTAAATAAATATATTGCCCACCTGCTTTGGGCATCAATGCGGCTAATTCGCCATAACTTAATGCCGCGAAAATGGTAAGTATAGCCGTAATAATCCATGCCAATATTAGCATGCTCGGTGTGCCTAGCTCTGTAAGCATACCTGCGGAAACAATAAAAATTCCTGAACCAATCATGCTACCCATTATGAGCATAATACTATCTAGTAAATTTAACTTTTTATTCATTGCTTTTTTTGTTCAATTGAAAAATCAATGATAGTAAATAATTTGAAAAGCATGAAGATAAGTATTGGCGTTTTTCAATAGTCAATGAAAATAGTGTGCTATAACATAAAAAAAAGCCTTGTTCTGAGAAGGAACAAGGCTTTAGCAATTATTTTACAATTAAATTTTAGTTGATATTTTTAAAACGTACTCTATGTGGTGCTGAATCGCCTAAGCGTTGCTTTTTGTTCTCTTCGTAAGCACTGTAATCGCCCTCAAAAAAATATACTTGCGAGTTGCCCTCAAATGCTAAAATATGCGTTGCTATGCGGTTTATAAACCACCTATCGTGGGATATTACAACCACACAACCTGCAAAGTTTTCTATGGCTTCCTCTAATGCACGGAGTGTATTTACGTCAATATCATTGGTAGGCTCATCTAGTAAAAGTACATTTCCACCTTCTTTTAGTGTAATAGCCAAATGCACACGGTTGCGTTCTCCACCTGAAAGCACACTTACTTTTTTGCCTTGGTCGCTGCCTCCAAAGTTAAATTTAGAAACATAAGCCCTTGCATTTACTTGTTGCGTTCCAACTTGAATAAGATCTGTTCCTCCGCTTATTACCTCATAAACTGTTTTCTCTGGCAATAAATCTTTGTGGCTTTGATCTACATAAGCCGTTTTCACCGTTTCGCCTACTCTAAATGTACCGCTATCAGGTTGTTCCAATCCCATCATCATGCGGAATAGTGTGGTTTTACCAACACCATTTGGACCAATAATACCAACTATACCACCTTTAGGTAAACTAAAGTTTAAGTTTTCGTACAATAGCTTATTGCCATACGATTTACTTACGCCTTGTGCATCAATTACCACATCACCCAAACGAGGACCAGGAGGAATAAATAGTTCTAAAGTTTGTTCTTTTTCTTTTTGGTCTTCACCTAACATTTTATCATAGGCATTTAAACGTGCTTTTTGCTTGGTCTGACGGCCTTTTGCACCTTGTCTTACCCAGTCGAGCTCACGTTCCAAAGCTTTTGCTCTTTTGCCTTCTGCTTTTTCTTCTGCTTTTAGTCTATTGGCCTTTTGCTCTAACCAACTGCTGTAATTGCCTTTCCAAGGAATGCCTTCGCCACGGTCAAGTTCTAGTATCCAGCCGGCTACATTGTCTAGGAAATACCTATCGTGGGTAACGGCTATAACGGTTCCAGGGAAATTTTTCAAATACTGTTCTAACCAATCTACACTTTCTGCGTCCAAGTGATTGGTTGGCTCATCGAGCAATAAAATATCGGGATTGCTTAGTAATAAACGGCACAATGCTACTCGCCTGCGCTCACCACCAGAAAGTACATTTACCATTTGGTCTGGCTCAGGGCAGCGCAATGCATCCATGGCTTTTTCCAATTTATTATCTAGCTCCCAAGCATCATTTTGATCTAACAATTCCATTACGGTGGCTTGCCTATCCAAAATTTTCATCATTTCGTCACCATCTAAATTAGGGTCAGCTAGTTTATTGTTTATTTCATCAAACTCGGTCAGTAAATCGGTAATGTGTTTTACGCCTTCCTTTACGCACTCAAGCACTGTTTTGGTCTCATCAAGTGTAGGTTCTTGTTCCAAGAATCCAATTTTATAGTCTTTATCAAAAACTACCTCACCTTGAAAGCTTTTATCAATTCCAGCAATTATCTTTAAGAGGCTCGATTTACCAGAACCGTTTAATCCGAGTACACCAATTTTGGCTCCATAAAAGAATGATAAGTAGATGTTTTTGAGTACTTGTTTTTGTGGTGGGTGGGTTTTACTCACACCCGCCATAGAAAATATTATTTTGTTATCAGACATAAGGCTATTTTAAATATTTGGGAGGGCGAATATAAGGGAATCATTTTTTGATTTTCTGTATTTTTTAAAAGAATGGTATAAGTCTTTTCAATTGGTTTACATGCAAGTGCATTTTGCCTTTTTATCAATTAGTGAACCGTTTTATTGCCTAAGAGTAAATCGCTTAACCAGCCTCTGGTTTTTCTGCGCCTTTCCATTCTTAAATTGAATTTCTTTATGGCGTGCGTTTTTAGGTGTTCCATGGTTTCATCTACAGAGTCAGTTACCAATAGCAAGTTTAAATCTGTTGCCGAAATGGTTTTTTCTTCTACCATTACATCCAAAAATCCAATTAGTTTATGCCAATATTCGATACCAAAAAGCACCACAGGAAATCCTTCAATTTTGCCTGTTTGTATCAATGTCAGCGCCTCAAACAATTCGTCTAAAGTGCCCATTCCACCAGGCATTACCACAAAACCATAGCTGTATTTTACCAAAAAAACCTTACGTACAAAAAAGTAGCGAATAGTAACCGAATAGTCAACATAAGGATTAAGGTGTTGCTCAAAGGGCAATACAATATTGCAACCTACGCTTTTTCCTTTTTTTTCAAAAGCTCCTCTGTTTGCCGCTTCCATTATGCCTGGCCCACCACCAGAGAGCACGGTTAAGCCTAATTCTGAAATACGCCCGCCTATTTCTACGGTTTTTTTATACCATTTGTTGTTTTCATCAAAACGAGCACTTCCAAAAACGGTAATGCAAGGGCCTATATTTTTAAAGGCATTGAAGCCTTTTAAAAATTCCCACATTACTTTTAGACTGAATATAAAATCGCGCCTTCTATTGCGTTTGCCAGCTAAAAACCTGCGTTCACTATTGGCATATTTTTCCCGCAAACGATTAAAATTTTCTTTCCCCATTCTTACTTTAGTTCTTCTTCTTTTTTTAAATATCCTTTTCCCATTTAGCAACAACACTTGTTGCAAGGGCATTGCCTAAAACATTGGTTGCACTTCTAAACATATCACAAAAATGATCTATGGGTAAAATGAGCGCAATACCCTCAATAGGAATTTCGAACATACCACAAGTGGCTGCAACTACTACCAAGCTTGCTCTTGGCACTCCAGCTATACCTTTACTGGTAAGCATCAATACAAAAAGCATGGTTAGTTGGGTGGGTAAGTCAAGCGGTATTCCGTAGGCTTGTGCTATAAATATACTGGCAAATGTCATATACATCATGCTTCCATCCAAGTTAAATGAATAACCTAAAGGCAACATGAAGGAAACTATTTTGTCTTTTATGCCAAATCGTTCTAATTCTTCTGTTAATTTGGGGAAAACAGCTTCTGAGCTGGTTGTTCCAAAGGCAATAATCAATGGAGAAAATATATGTTTCAATAAAGTTTTCATTCTATGGCCTAAAAAAACCAAGCCAATGAGTAATAGAAAAGCCCATAGTGTGGAAATGCCAACTAAGAAAGACCCAAAAAATTTAGCATAAGTCAATAGCAATTCATTTAAGTCGCGTATGGCAAATACCCCTGCAATGGCGCCAAAAACGCCAATAGGCGCAAAAAGCATTACGTAATTTACCATTTTCAAAACTATATGCGATGTTTTGTCTAAGGCATTAATAACAGGTTTGGCATGGTCGCCAATGGATGCGGCTGCAAGGCCAAAAAATATAGCGAAAATTACGATTTGAAGAATTTCATTATAAGCCATTGCCTCCACTATGCTTTTGGGAATAATGTGTTCTATAAAATTTTGAGCTGAAAAACCATGCGTTTTTTCCGTTAAATCTTTTGCAGTTGCAATATCAATATTGGATAAGTTGAGCCCATTTCCCGGTTGCAAAATATTTACCCAAAACATACCTATTAAAAGCGATATGAAAGAGGCGGTAAAAAACCATGCCATTGCCTTGCCACCAATTCTTCCTACCGCTTTTATATCGCCAAATTTGGCAATTCCTACCACCAATGTTGTAAATACCAAAGGCGAAATAATCATTTGTACTAAGCGAATGAAAACGGTTGCTAACATTTTAATATAAGCGCTAAAGTTTTTAGCAAAATCAGTATCATAGTTAGCATGAACAAAAATACCCAAGATTGCTCCCAGTATCATGGCTATTATAATTTGAATGGTTAAATTTTTTATGAGAGGTGCTTTTTGGGTAGTAGTTTGTGTCATTCTAGTAAAATTAAGCAATCAATAATCTTTGCCTGTTAGAAATAGCGTTTATTTATAGGTCTTTATAATCGTTTAGTTCATTCAATCATTTAATGTAACAACACATTTTAACTGGATTATAGCACAAAAGTAAAATTAACCTAAAAAAAGATTTTGATTCATGAGGGCGAACATACTAAATTTATTAACTAAATTAAACCCCATTATGGGCAAAAGCTAAACTGGCTATACTTAGTTTCAAATCTTTTATCAGGAGTAGTTCATTGGCACAACTTTCTATAGTAGCACCAGTCGTTATGACATCATCAATAAGCAAAACATGCTTCCCTTCAAAAACCTTTTTATCCAAAACGCCAAAAACGCTGCTTACATTATCACTGCGCTCTATCCTGGTTTTTTTAGTTTGTGTTTCTGTAAATTTATTTCGCTGCACATAATTACTTAAATCGGCTATTTGAAGGGTTTCTGACATTCCTTTTGCTAGCATGGCACTTTGGTTATAGCCGCGCATTTTTTGCTTGCGTTTGTGCAATGGAATGGCAACTACTGCATCTATTTTATTGGTATGGGTAAAACTAAGTAGCTTACTTCCATAATACCTGCCTAAAAATACTGCAATTTCTGGATTGTCCTTGTATTTGAGCGCAAACAATAATTTAGACATTTTTCCTCCCTTTTTGTAGTAAAGTAAGGCAATAGCCTTTTCTATTTTTGCCCTACCCCAAAATACCTTTTCCATTGCATTGTCTGCTTGCAAATGAAAATTGGTTTCAGGTAATTCCAATAAACAAGCGGTGCATATAAAATGTTCGCTTGCTACCAAATGGTTTTGGCAGCAAATACAAACATTGGGGTATATGAGTTGAAGTAGGTAGTGGAGCATAAAAAGGTCAGTATCAAATATAAGTATTCGATAGTGGCTTTACTGCAATCAAAATGTTTTTATTTTAGGTGTTTGGTAATTTCTTCGCTCATTGGTTCTACTCCACTGGCAAAGTATTCTACAAACTCACCTTTTTCATTAATTAGGAATTTCCCAAAGTTCCATTTTACCGTAATGTCTTGTTTTCCATTGGTTTCTTTATTGCTCAACCATTGGTAAATGGGGTGCTGTGCAGTACCTTTTACATCAATTTTTTCTGTTAATGGAAAAGTTACACCAAAATTTTTCTTACAAAAACTGGCAATTTCCTCTGAACTTCCAGGCTCTTGGCCCAAAAACTGATTACATGGAAAACCAATAATAACCAAATGGTCTTTATGGGTATCATATAGTTTTTGTAATCCATCATATTGCGGAGTATAACCGCATTTACTAGCCACATTTACACATAGTACCATTTTGCCTTTAAATTGACTCATATTGAGCACGGTTTTACCATCAATAGATTTGATGGATAAATCGTAAAAAGATTTTCCCTTTGCGGTATTCTCCACTTTGCGATTTTTAAAGCTATAGAATACAAATGCTCCTATTAGCATGGCGGTTGATGTAATGATAATTGCTTTCACTTTATTGGTTATTCCCATTTTTATAATGCTAAAATTGTTTCTTTTACTTCTTCCATTTGCCATTGTGGAGTGCTTGTTGCACCGCAAATTCCTACTTGGTCGCCTTCTGCAAACCACTCCCGTTTTACCTCATGCTTGCTGCTTAC
>JANMIV010000425.1:0-2871 GCA_031375995.1 Bacteroidota bacterium | reverse complement strand
TATGTTATTTCATTATCAGATAATCCAAAAAAGAACAATGGAATTGAAAACACTTTTAGAATAAAGGCGGAAGTTCACAAAGATTGGATAGTACGTTCGCCTGATTTAAATATCAATAATTCACAATCGCTTAAAGACATTGAAAAAGAGATTGGTCAATTTTGGAAGCCCAATGAAAATATAATTTACATTGGAGAATCTTCATCTATAACAAATGGCTTGGGAAAGAGAATCAATCAATTTTATGTTCATAAAGTAGGAGGTAAAAGACCTCATACTGGAGGTTATTGGACTAAACTTATCTCAAAGTTTGACCAATTATATATTTATTACGCTGAGTGTAAAAATCCAAGAGATACAGAATTTAAAATGTTGATGCATTTTATAGAAAAAACAACTAATAAAAATTTCTATGAATTAGATGAATTGGGAATTCATTTACCATTTGCAAATTTAAAAGTGGATTTTCAGAAGAAACATCGAATAAAGTACGCTGTTCCTAAGAAGAAAAAAAAGGAAGTTTAAATTAACAAAACTTGAATTAATATAAACACATTTCATTCAAAAGATTAAAAATTCACCATAATGGAAGAAAATAAAAAAGTGATACTTGATTTTTATTTAAAAATGCATCAAGAACAACTGACACAAATTAGGCATTACGAAACACAACGCTCCACTATTGTTACAACAATTATTGCCATTTCAGGTGCTTTAATAGGAATCATTACATACGATGATAATATTAACAAGTATGACTTACATTTAGCTGGATTTTTGATACTAATTGGTGGATTTGGCATTAGCTTTTTATATAAACATTCGAGGCGTTTAGATTTACAAAAAAATCTTGTTTATGATAATCTTGAATATCTTTATAATTTTATACAAAGTTTTGAATCAATTGATACAATAAAAAATGACAAATACAAAGAAATTGATATAATTAGTATGCGTAAATGGTGGATTGGATTGAGTGCTGCAATAGTTTTAATAGGTTGTGCTATTCTCCTACAAATACTATTTTTTTAAATATCAATATTTTAGGTTGTTGGTCGGGAGACTCAACAACGGGCAGGCAGTGAGTTTGGTCGGGGGACGCAACAAGGGGGAGTAGGTTAGGCCTGATGCACGGTCCGCTTTTTCGTCTGGCCAGCGCTCGCCTATATTGGGCTTTTCTTTCTTTTTCTGTCCTTCCTGCCCTTGTTGGGTGTTTTAGCGTAGCGACACCTACAAGTATTGGGGATTGCTGTGTTTCTTATTCGTTAGTGCTATTTGGGTTTCAATAGGCTATTTCTTATCCTTTTATTTTACTAGACAAAACACATTTTGATGTGAAAAACCCAATCTGATAAAGAGGGCTTTTGTGGTACTTTCGCTTAGTTAAAATGGCAAAGAACGCAAAAGAAAATAAGGTATTGTTTGGTGATGTAAAAGACTTTACGGAACCAGAGGTAGAGGCAGTAAAAGAGGCTCCTAAGAAGGGCGCAAAAAACAGCATAAGGCCTTTTGCCTTTTTGGCTGATGAGCGTTTTATTAAATCGTTGGGCATTGCCATGGTATTGCTATCGGTATTTTTACTGGTAGCGGGCGTTTCGTTTTTGTTTACTTGGCAGGCTGACCAAAGTTTGGTAAAGGACATGGGTTTTGGCTTGTTTCAACTAAGCAATGAGGGAGTGGCGCAAAATGCTTTGGGTAAACTAGGGGCTTGGATGGGTTTTGTATTCTTTTACAAGGGTTTTGGGCTGGCTTCCTTTGCTTTTTGCCTTATTTTTATGTCGGTAGGTCTTTATTTACTCACCAAGTTGCAGCCTATTCCTATTTTTAAAACCCTACGCTATTCGTTTTTTGCAGTTATTTTGCTTTCCTTGTTTTTAGGTTTTGTGTTTAACCACAGTTACCAAATATTGGGAGGGGTGTTTGGCTATTTTGGCGCACTTTATTTGCAGGGTATATTGGGTAGTATAGGAACCGCTCTGTTTTTAGTGGCTTATGCCTTGGTGTTTATAGTAGCTGTATTCAATATTGAATTTTACAAGCCTAATTTTAGACTTGGCAAAGAGCAGTTTTTTGAAAGTGCCGTGGCTGGCAATGCCATGCCTGTAGCTGATGAAAGCAATACGGCTGGTAATGTAATAGAAGGGGAATTGCCCCTGAGCGAAGCGGATGATTTGCCTCCTTTGGATGAAGCTGACTTTCAGTTGGTGGAAAGACCTTTGGAAAACTTAGCAGAACTTACGGATGTGGATGCATTGGTGGAAGACAGCCAAAACCCAAGTATAACTTTTGCTGATGGTATAGCAGAGGAAATGGCATTGGATGAAGCCATGGATATACCGCCTGTAGCGGATGAAACCTTGGAAGATTTGATGCCTTTGGTAGCAGAAGCGGCTATTCCTTTTGCCCCCAATGCAACGGAAAAAGCCATAGAAGGCAATGTGTTTAAAACAGAAAGTGGTTTGGTATTGGAGGTAAACGATGCTTTGGAGGCAGAAGCAGAAGAGCCTGTGCTAAACAATAGAAAAGCCCACTATGGTATAGACGAAGCATACGACCCAACCTTGGAATACAGTGGTTACACTTTTCCAACGGTAGATTTATTGACAGACTATGGCGACAGTAAATCGAAGATGGACACCAATGAGTTGAGTGAGAAAACGCGCATGATTGAAGAAACCTTGCGTAATTATAATATTGGCATCAAAAAGATTTCGGCTACGGTTGGTCCTACGGTAACCCTATACGAAATAATACCGCAAGATGGCGTGCGTATAGCCAAGATAAAGAATTTGGAAGACGATATAGCTTTGAGTTTGGCTGCTTTGGGTATCCGTATTATTGCGCCTATTCCGGGTAAAGGAACCATTGGTA
>JANMIV010000418.1:0-8987 GCA_031375995.1 Bacteroidota bacterium | reverse complement strand
CAATGAAAGTAATAGCTGGGTTATTTATGATGCACAAAATGCGGTTCTTAAAAGTGGGAATTATACAACTCAAATTATTAATTGTATAATATGTAAGCACTTGTATGAATGCAAATTTGTAGTGTTGAAATGATTTTATTTCAATACTAATTGGCAAATAAAATAATGAAAACAGCAATAGGAATAACCGATAGCCATCGTCAGGCAGTTGCTACCGAGTTAGCAAAAATATTAGCAGACGAAACAGTGCTTTACATCAAAACAAAAAATGCGCACTGGAATATTGAAGGAGCAGATTTTTATGACAAGCACAAGTTTTTCGAAACGCAATTTGGGCAATTAGATACAATGATAGACAGCGTAGCAGAACGTATTCGTTCTATTGGGCACTATGCACCTGCAACTTTGAAGTCATACTTGGGTTTAACTCATTTGACGGAGCAAACAAGAGAAAAAAACGATAGCCACGGATTTATCAGCGAACTTTTAGCAGACCATGAGAGCATTATCATTGTATTAAGAGGGCATATCAAATCGTTTACAAATGAATTTCATGATTTAGGTACAAGTGATTTTGTAACGGGTCTTATGGAAACACACGAAAAAATGGCTTGGTTTCTTCGCTCACACATTAAAAATTAACAACATGTATTACTACAATTATCATTTTTGGGGAATGCACCTTTTATGGTGGTTCGTTTGGGGCATTTTGCTCATTTGGATTTTTGCAACGCCTTATGATGTTCCAGGACAAAGAACAAAAAAAGACACCCCACTCGATATGCTAAAAAAGCGTTTTGCATCAGGGCAAATCAGCAATGAAGAATATCTTGAAAAGAAAAGAATTCTGGAAGAATAATTATATATATATGAATGATATCAAGAGAAAATACATTCAATCCATAATCAAGAAACGGAAAAATGATTCTAATAAAAGTGATTATGGACACGCACTTATTATAGCTGGGCAAAAAGGATGTATGGGCGCAGCCGTAATAGCAGCAAAAGCAGGCTTGCGATCAGGTGCTGGTTTGCTAACTGTCAATGTGCCTACTGAGGAGCGTTTTATTATTCAGACCGCAGTGCCTGAAGCCATGTTAATATTAAGGGAAGACTCCCAATACGATTTAGATAAATACTTGTCTATTGGAATAGGGCCAGGAATAGGAATCAATGACACATCTAAGAAGATGCTTGATTATGTATTAAACCATTTTACAAAGCCAATAGTATTAGACGCAGATGCGCTTACCATGCTTTCAGCTGATTCTGTTGTTATGAGTAAAATACCTGCCAATACAATTATTACACCACATGCTAAAGAGTTTGATAGACTTTTTGGAATTCACCAAAATAATGAAAGCAGAATTGATACTGCAATTGCCAAAGCAACGGAATACCAGCTTGTGATTGTGTTAAAGGGACACCGCACTTCAATTATTTGTGACGGAAAAGTGTTTTATAACACCACTGGTAATGCTGGTCTTGCAAAAGGAGGTTCAGGTGATGCTTTAACGGGTATTATCAGTTCATTGTTGGCACAAGGCTACTCAACCCTTAATGCAGCAATTATTGGGGTTTTTATTCATGGGCTTGCTGCAGATATAACATTAAAAGCCCAATCAATGGAAAGTATGCTGATTAGTGATGTAATCGAAAATTTAGGAAAAGCGTTTAAGAAAATTTGAATAATTAAATAAGATATGTGTTTTTCGGCAAGTGCAAGTTTTGGAGCAGGGGTTGTGCTTATAGTTATTGGTGTTGTGTCTATAAAAAGAACGCATCACCCTTCACAGTTATTATTTGCAGCTATTCCATTTATTTTTGGTGTGCAACAATTGTCAGAAGGTTTACTCTGGGTTACGCTCCCCAGCCCTCACTACGCGAATACACAAAAAATATTCACCTATGTTTTCCTTTTTTTTGCACAAATTGTATGGCCTATTTGGGTGCCAATTGCCATTTTATTATTAGAGAAACGTTCAACGAGAAATGGCGTACAAAAGTTTTTAGTCACAGCAGGGCTTATAGCTGGGGTATATTTGGCGTATTGTTTATTAACATTTAGTGTTGCAGCTAAAATAGTTGGCCATCATATTGTTTATATACAGGATTACCCAACTTTGTTTCAAAATTATTGTATTGCCTTGTACGCCTTAGCAACCATCGTTCCACCATTTTTTTCGCATCTCAAACATATGTGGATTTTAGGCACTACTATTTTAATTTCTTACATCGTTACAGCAATATTTTACGAGCATTACATTCTATCGGTTTGGTGCTTTTTCTCCTCCATCATTAGCTTGTCTATTTACGCTATTATGGCAGAAATTTCAAACGCCCAGCAACAAAAAACAAATCGAGAACAAAATGCCAACGCTTTTGCAAGCAGACCTTATTTTTAGCAAATACAAACATTCATTTTATTTACCAAGCAGTTTCAATTGCTTCCAAACCTGTTGGGTTTTTATATATTTGAATAATAAAACGTAGTTCTCAAATGGACTGGCGTTACAATCAATAGTAACAGACCCAACTAACCAAAAGACATCAAGACCTAAATAGACATTTAAGAATGGACATTTTATTCAAAACCTTTATAGACCATTTTGCAACTAACCAACAACTAAGCGACAATACAAAAGCAGAAATATGCAGTCATTTGTCTATTTTAAATTTGGACAAAAAGCATGTACTTATTAAAGAAAACCAACGACACGACTTTGCTTATTTTGTAATAAAAGGTGCTGTAAGAAGTTACTATCTGAAAGACGGTGTAGAAGTGAACACTTGGTTTGCTTTGGAGAATGATATGGTTGGTTCATTGCACAACTTTAAGGACAATCCTTCGAGAGAGACTATTGAGTTAATTGAAAATAGTACGCTCATTTCAATCAATTTAAAACAGGTAAAGCCTTTAATGTTTTCAAATATTCAAATTGCTAATTTTATCAATGCAATAATAGAAGACTATGCGCTGTTTTTAGAGGACAAGATTTACTTTACTCAGATGATGAGTTCAATAGATAAATACCTGGTATTGCTTGACAAAGAGCCTCAACTTTTCCAACGTATCCCATTGACATACATTGCTTCCTTTCTTGGGATTTCGAGAGAAACACTCAGTCGTTTGAGAGCAAAATGATTTTGTGACATTTGTCAAATGAAATCATTTTTCATCATTGCAATTTTGCAGTCTAAAAATGATAACAAAGATGAATGTAATAACTCAAAACAATAGACTTTTGTCAATAGACCTTGCTAGGGGTTTGGCAGTATTTTTTATGATTGCTGTGCATACTCTTGAGGTATTTGCAAGTAAAGAAGTAAAAAACTCAGTATTCGGACAAATCATAGAATTTTTGGGTGGACCACCAGCCGCTCCCGTTTTTATGACATTGATGGGATTTTCATTTATCTATTCAAGGAAATCAGAATTGAAACCTAAAATATTGCGTGGCTTTAAAATATTTTTATCGGGCTACGTTTTAAATATTCTAAGGGGTGTTATTCCATTTACACTTTCTACCTACCTAAATATGGATATTGCAAAAACATTTCCAATTGAAAAACTGAATGAATTCACGATTTTAACCATCGTTGACATTTTGCAATTTGCTGGCATTGCATTGATGATTATGGCTCTAATTCAGGAGTTCAGAATCAACAAGTATATCATATTATTCTTTGCTTTTTTGATTAGTATGCTTTCGCCATTTCTTTGGGGATTAAACCTAAACAGTCCAGTGATAGACCAAATTTTGGAACTGTTTTGCGGAGACCAGCCAATTGAATTTAGCTTTGTAGAAAATAAAATTGCTTTTCCAGTATTTCCTTGGCTATCGTTTCCGCTACTGGGTATGTTTCTTGGCAACACAGTAAAAAACTCAAAAGACCAAAATATGACCTTTAAATACTTTGGAATAATTGGCATTTTGGTTCTGCTTATTGGAATTGCCATTTCATATTCAAACGTAGATTACCATTTCAACGACTACTATCATAGCAGACAAGGTGGTATGCTGTTTATGTGCGGTTTTGTTGTTTTTTGGCTGTACATTAATAAATTAATTTTAGACAAAGTGCCAATGAACAAACTTTTTGAACTACTATTTAAGTGGAGCAATGGAGTAACAAATATTTATTTTGTTCAGTGGATTATTATTATTTGGAGCATTGCATTTTTCGGTATCAACAAAAGCTCCTTCGCTACCATTATTTTATTAATTTTAACATTCACGTTTATATCGCATTTTACAAATGAATTTATAAGTTATAATCAAAATAAGAATAGAAAATAAAAGATAAATTGAGAAGATAGGTGTAATTGGAAGAACCATTGCGTTTAATCCTGTGTTGACGAAAGTTTATCAAAGGTTTGGGTAATAAAATTGTATAATGGGGCTTTAAAGTTAAAGCCTTTGGTTTTGCAAATACAGACGATTATTTTATTTACCAAGCGGCTTAAATTGCTTCTGAACTCGTTGGATTTTTATATATTTGAACTATCAAATGTAATTCTTAGATGGACTGACGTTATCGGCAATTTTAAGACGACCGAGTTACAATCAGAACTAGAAGCATAAATTAGATTAGCAACAAACAGGCAAATACAAGAAAATGAAAATTTTAATTACCATACTGAGTTTACTAAATGGCGCTTATATGCTATTGGATGGAACCTATGTTATTCTAAAAGGCAAATATATTGGGCCGCCAAAACCTGGTCCTTGGGCCAATTTATTTTATAAATTGAATGTTGATGTTTTCAAACTTGGGCCTTTATTTATAGTATTTGGACTGCTATGGTTCGTATTTCTTTTTGGACTTTGGACAAACCAAAGTTGGACGTATATATTTGGCATAACAATATCCGTATTAACACTTTGGTATTTACCTATTGGGACAATTGTTTCACTTATAATACTTGTTCTTTTACTAACCATGAAAACCAAATTGGAACAATGATACAAAGGAAACATTGGCTACAATACTGAAGGATTAACCACGGCTATTTCATCCCAAAGCTAATATATTTATAAATCACACCTTTCGCCCTTGCTTGTATGCTGCTGGTAACAGTATTGATAGGTTTCGTTTAACTTTTTCGTTTATTATCAGTCATTTAACTAATTTTTTGTAAATAATATTTATTCCTAAATGAGAATCATTATCATTGCGAGGCAATTCTAAATACTTAAAATACAATGAGTACTTTTTTTAGGGAAAAATTACAAGAAAAGGGACTAAAAGTAACACCGCAACGTGTGGCTATTTACGATGCTATCTTTAAATTAAAAAACCATCCAACGGCTGAAAATGTAATCGAATACATTAAAGCAAATCATCCCAATATATCGGTTGGTACCGTTTATAAAGTTTTAGACTCACTGGTTGAAAATGAACTTTTAAAGAAGGTAAAAACAGAAAAAGACGTTATGCGTTACGATGCGGTTTTATCTAATCACCATCATTTGTACTGTGCAGAAACAGATCGCATTGAAGATTATGAAGACGAAAAACTGAATGTGCTCATAAATGAATATTTTGAAAAGAATAAAATAAAAAATTTCAAAGTACAAGACATCAAACTTCAAATAACAGGTAAATTCAATAATAACATTTAATAAAAATAACTATGAGTAATCCAAACGAAAACAAATGTCCTTTTCCGCATGGACAAATGAAACAAACAGCAGGTGCAGGAACTTCAAACAAAGATTGGTGGCCCAACCGATTAAATTTAGGAATTCTTCGCCAGCATTCTTCTTTGTCAGATCCTCTTGATAAAGGGTTTAATTATGCTGAAGAGTTTAAAAAATTAGATTTGAAGGCCATCAAAAAAGACATATTCGAATTAATGACTACCTCACAAGATTGGTGGCCTGCCGATTATGGACATTACGGTCCTTTATTTATACGCATGGCTTGGCATAGTGCGGGTACTTATCGTATTTCTGACGGACGTGGTGGAGCGGGAACAGGCAGTCAACGTTTTGCACCAGTTAACAGTTGGCCTGATAATGGGAACTTAGACAAAGCAAGGTTTTTACTTTGGCCCATTAAGCAAAAATATGGAAATAAAATTTCTTGGGCAGATTTAATGATTTTAGCAGGCAACTGTGCATTGGAGTCTATGGGTTTCAAAACCTTTGGATTTGCTGGTGGTCGTGAAGATATTTGGGAACCAGAACAAGACATTAATTGGGGTAATGAAACAGAATGGTTAGGCGATAAACGCTACAAAGGCGATAGAGAATTAGAGAATCCTTTGGCAGCAGTACAAATGGGACTGATATATGTAAATCCACAAGGTCCAAATGGCAATCCAGATCCACTGGCTTCGGCAAAAGATGTGAGAGAAACTTTTGCACGTATGGCTATGAATGATGAAGAAACAGTTGCTTTAGTAGCTGGTGGTCATACTTTTGGTAAAGCACATGGAGCCGCAAGTGAGAGCCATGTAGGGAGAGAACCTGAAGGGGAAAGCATTGAAAAAATGGGTATGGGTTGGATAAATAGTTTTGGAACGGGCAAAGGTGGTGATGCAATAACTAGTGGGGTAGAAGGTGCTTGGAAACCAAACCCTACCAAATGGGATAATGGATATTTTGAAACATTATTTAAATATGACTGGAAATTAAGCAAAAGTCCTGCTGGCGCACACCAATGGACACCAACAGACGAAACTGCTTCTACTACCGTAATAGATGCACACGATGCCAATAAATTTCATGCACCTATGATGACCACTGCTGATATGGCTTTGAGAATGGATCCTGATTATGAAAAAATTTCAAGAAGGTTCTTGAATGATTTTGATGCATTTGCTGATGTATTTGCTAGAGCTTGGTATAAACTAACACACCGCGATATGGGGCCAATTGCCCGCTATTTAGGGGCTGAAGTTCCTCAAGAAGTATTAATTTGGCAAGACCCTATTCCTGTTACTAAAAGTGAGTTAAACGATAATGACATTGCAACTTTAAAAAACAACATCTTAGCAAGTGGACTTTCGGAAGCTCAATTGGTTTCCACGGCTTGGGCTTCGGCTGCTACTTTTCGTGGTTCAGATAAACGTGGTGGGGCTAATGGTGCTCGTATTCGTTTAGCACCTCAAATAAACTGGGAAGTTAATAATCCAACACAACTAAAAACAGTATTGGCTGCTTATGAAAAAATACAAAAGGAATTTAGCAAAAGCGTATCTATAGCCGATTTAATAGTATTAGGTGGATGCGCTGCCATTGAAAAAGCAGCAAAAAATGCTGGACACCATGTTTCTGTTCCTTTTACACCTGGTAGAGGTGATGCAACCATTGAACAAACCGATGTGGCGTCATTTGCAGTATTAGAACCCAAAGCGGATGGGTTTAGAAATTATAAAAATGCCAATAGTACTGCTATTACCGAAGAAATGTTAATTGATAAAGCGCAATTGCTCAATTTAACAGCTCCAGAAATGACCGTTTTAGTTGGAGGAATGAGGGTATTAGGTACTAATTACAATGGTTCTAAGCATGGAGTGTTAACAACAACACAAGAATGCTTGAGCAACGATTTCTTTGTTAATTTACTAGATTTAGGAACAACTTGGAAAGCAACAAATGATTCGGGTGAAATTTTTGTTGGCTCGAGCCGAAAAACAGGTGAACCAACATGGACTGCTACCAGAGCCGATTTGATTTTTGGATCTAATTCAGAATTAAGGGCAATTTCAGAAATTTATGCAAGCAATGATTCGAAAGAAAAATTCGTAAAAGATTTTGTTGCTGCTTGGAATAAGGTAATGAATTTAGATAGATTCTAGTTCCTTTTATATATTCTAATTTAAGGGAAAGGCTTACTATTTTGCAAACTCTTTAATAGCTTTGGTCAGTGCATTAACTGATGGCTTTTAAAGGGTTTGCAAAGCCAACCTGAAAAGGAATAAAAGAAATCAAAATAGGTTACAAAGCCATTATGAATGAACACTTGCAACACAACTTGTAACAGATAGAAACAATAATGCAAAATATTTCATTATGGATGATAAGCATTTTTTAAAAAACATATTTAACGAGCAAAACTTCAAAAAAGAAGATTTTGAAAAAATATTAAATCAGTATCAGCGAGTAGAGTTTTCCAAGAACGACTACTTGATAAAAGAAGGTACAACAGCCAACTTTTATTATTTTATAGAAAGTGGCTATGCCAGATCATATGTAATAGATTTGGAAGGAAACGATGTGAGTACAAAATTTTTCAGCACTACAGATATAGTAATTGATTGGCATTCGTACTTTTTAAAAACAAAATGTAGGGAGAATATACAAGCTGTAAGTGCTTGCGTAGCATGGAAAATTACTTTTGAAAGCTTTATGCATTTATTCCATATTGAGGCTTTTAGAGAGGTTGGGCGTACCCGATTGGTGAATAATTATTTTGAGTTAAAGAATCACTCCGTTTCCGTTATTGCAGACCCTGCAAAAGATAGGTATTTGAATCTTTTAAAGACAAAACCTGATATTGTACAAAATGTTCCATTGAAACAAATTGCTACTTACTTGGGCATTACCGATACTTCGTTGAGTAGGATTAGAAAAGAAATAGCAGATCATAAATAATTTCTTGCCATTTGGTAAGCACAAAAAGAAATATATACTGCTTTTTTGTTGAATAATTAAACTTAAAACACAACCTATGAATTTACTTACCGAATACTTTGTTCCGCAATGGATTTCCGCTCTTTTTATAGTTACAATTCCTTTGCCATTTATATTAATAACGCTGTTCATTAGAAAAGTAGCAGTAAAAACACCAAGTGAAGCCACTTATAAATGGGTAATTGCCTTTTTCGTTTTTTATTTAGCTTATATCACATTTGCAAGTTTTAGTGGTTGGTTTAAGTTGGTTTCTTTGCCACCAAAGGTTCTTCTATTCACCACATTTCCCTATGCTTTCTTGCTTTTTGGTGTTTTATTAAACACCAAAATTTACAAGACCAT
>JANMIV010000374.1:0-3142 GCA_031375995.1 Bacteroidota bacterium | reverse complement strand
CTTGACCAGTGCTCCAAGAACCTTTGTTTTGATATGTAAAGGGACCCAATGGCATCCAATTGCTAAAATCACTGTCATTTGCTCCTTTAGAAAGTCCATTTGTATACAATTGGCGGGTTACCATGTATTGGTTGTTAATTTGGTCGGCATTCATGAGCGAGCCATCCTCGTTGAGGTAGTATTTCCAATACTCTTTCCATCTGTTGTATAGTTTATAGCCAGATCCTTTATTGTCTTTATTGGGGTTGCTATCCCAATAGGTATCCAGTTGTTCTGTTATTTTGGAATAATTATTGGTGCTGAATTTTTTTCCAAGTATATCGTAGGAAGTAGTGTTTACTTGGGCAAATGTAAAACTATAAGCAGCAATAAGGCAGTAGGCAAGGACTAGTATTTTTCTCTTCATTTGTTTGTTTGTTAGGCACAAATAAATGAAAATAAGTGATATCTTAACTATTTCTTAAAACAATTTTACTTTTTGAAGACATAAAAGGACTTTTCTAATATGCTAAGTTACTATAAAAAGGCAAGTAGTGTTAGGTACTAGTTTACAGTATTATAACTAGTCCCTTCTTTGCCATCTTTTATTTCAAAACCTATTTCTTTTAGTTTGTTTCTTATGGCATCACTAGTCGCAAAATCTTTGTTTAGTTTGGCTTGATTGCGTTGTTCAATAATCATATTCATTAAGCCATCTATTTTGCTAGTATCAGTATTGTTTTCTTCTTGCAAACCCAAAACGTCAAATACTATTTCCGTCATTAGTTTTTTCAAACTGGCTTTGTCTGCTTCATTAATAGACTCTTTGCCATCGTTGATGGAATTAATCATTCTGACTGCTTCAAAAATACTGGCAATGGCAATAGGCGTATTAAAGTCGTCATTCAAAGCGGCATAAATATCATTGGTTGTCGGTTGAAGGTTGACAGTTGAAAGCTCAGAAACTTTTAAACCATCCATTAATTTTATGGCATTCATTAACCTTGCAAAACCTTTTTCTGATGCTTGCAAGGCATCGTTACTAAAGTCCAAAGTGCTACGGTAATGCGCTTGGAGCATAAAGAAACGCACGGTCATTGGACTGTAGCCTTTGTCTAGCAATGTATGGGTGCCCGAAAATAACTCATTAGGCAAAAAAGAATTGCCTAAACTTTTGCTCATTTTTTGTCCATTTACCGTTAACATATTGGTGTGAATCCAATAACGGGCAGGTTGCGTTTTATGGCAAGCCAAGTTTTGGGCAATTTCATTGGTATGATGTGTTGGAATTAAATCCATTCCACCACCGTGTATATCGAATTCGGTGCCTAAATATTTACTACTCATGGCTGAACATTCTAAGTGCCAACCAGGGAAACCTACTCCCCACGGACTAGGCCATTTCATGATGTGTTCAGGTTTAGCATTTATCCAGAGTGCAAAATCTAAACGGCCGCGTTTATCGTCTTGTCCATCCAGTTCGCGGGTATTGGTCAGTAAATCATCTAAATTACGGTTAGACAAAACGGTGTAATTATATTCTTTGGTAAATTTTTCTACATCAAAATACACGGAACCATTTACCTCGTAAGCATAGCCATTTGCTAAGATTAGTTTTGTCATTTCTATTTGCTCAATAATATGACCTGTAGCCGTTGGTTCTACGCTTGGCGGTAGTGTATTGAACACACGCATGGTTTCCCTAAAATCAATGGTATAGCGTTGCACAATTTCCATTGGTTCTAACTGTTCTAGCTTCGCCTTTTTTGCAATTTTATCTTCCCCTTCGTCTGCATCGCTTTCCAAATGGCCTGCATCGGTAATATTGCGTACATAGCGCACTTTATAACCCAAATGCAAAAAATAACGAAAAATAACATCAAATGAAATAAAAGTGCGTGCATTGCCTAAATGGGCGTTGCTATATACGGTTGGTCCACACACATACATGCCTATATGGCCTTTATGAATGGGTGTAAAATCTTCCGTTGTTCTAGTAAGGGTATTGTATATTTTTAAAGTGGCTTCCATAGCTGCAATGAGCTAGCAAATATAGGAAAATGATTATACGAAAAATAAAATTTGTCATAGTTTGCCACAGATAGCACAGATTACACCGAAAAGCGTTTGATAAAATAGGTGAGATAAACTCTTTGGCTTCCTTAACAGCAATAATTTCCTTTAATTAGATGAATGGAAATAATACTTTGTTAAAGTTTATAGAACATGAATTTAGCTAAAACAAAAAGTGGGCTGGTGAGGATACCAACCACGGACAGAAAATGCAAATTGTTCTTATTCTGTGTTTGGAACATCCGTTTTACTTAACTTTCGACTAAATTGATTCTTTATGTATTTGATTGCTTTTGGTAGAACAATTATGATGATACAAAGTCCAACAAAAAGAGCATAAATGTACATCAACTCATTGTTCAATCCTGAGTATCCAATAGCCCAAGCTGATTTTCCAGAGAGCAGTGAAACTGAAATTATTAAGACGAATCGCATTTTTATCATATAAATTTTTAAAATATTATTCTTCCTCTTTCAAATGTACATAATTTATCTCACAAGATTCAAAAATGTTTGTCCAAGGTTGTTGTCCCCAACAATCCTATATACATGGTTTTATAATTATGCCCAGTCATATCCATTTGTTTTAGACAATAAATAAAAAAAAGGAAGTAAAAGAAGTCGGGAATACTTTGTTAAAGTTTACAGGACATGAATTTAGCTAAACAAAAAGTGGGTGAGAATATCAACCACGGACAAATTTAAGCATTTATTAGAAGTGCACGCCTGATTTCTTTTTATACCTTAGGTAGTTCACCACATCATCTAATTCTTGGGCGGAAAGATTGTTTTCTTTCAGCCTATCTTCATGGCTAGGATATTGTATTCTTATTTCGTAATCCATTAGCTGGGGCAATGAAAAGTCAGGAACTACTTGTTTGCCATCTACCAATTTGTTATGGCAATTGGCACAAACGGTATTGTAAATAATAATGCCACGCTCGCAACTGGCTATAAATTCTTTCTTTTTTTCAGCACTTAGGGTTAAACTATCTTCTGGCATATCATACAGTAGGGGAGGTGCGGGTTTTGGAGCTGTTGCCAAGCTATTTTTTTTTGCAGTGCAGTCAATTAATAATATGGAAGTGAT
>JANMIV010000403.1:0-7260 GCA_031375995.1 Bacteroidota bacterium | reverse complement strand
TTTACAAATTATATACCCTATTTCGCTGAAGACGTAGAATGCTACGTCTCTACAAGGTCTGCAAATGCTTTTCCCAAGCCCAGGCCGTTTTCATACAATTATCCAAATCTCTTTCTGTCTTCCAATTCAACACCTGGCTTGCTTTATCACAATTCGCATATATCTGCACCACATCACCAGCTCTTCTATTGCCTATTTTATAGTTTACTTTTTCACCTGTTACCCTTTCAAAAGCATTGATTACCTCCAAAACAGAATTTCCCTTTCCGGTTCCTAAATTAAATACGCTGTATTTTTCTGTTTGCTTATTGGCTTGCAGAAACTCAATGGCTTTTACATGGGCTTTGGCTAAGTCAACTACATGTATATAGTCTCTAATGCAAGTTCCATCAGGTGTAGGATAGTCATTGCCAAAAACGGTTAAGGTTTCTCTTTTGCCAATGGCTGTTTGGGTAATAAATGGCACTAAATTATTGGGAACACCTAAGGGAAGTTCGCCAATTAAAGCAGAATCGTGCGCTCCTACCGGATTAAAATAACGCAAAGAAACAACCTTTAAGTCACTGGCATTTGAATAGTCGTACAATACTTCCTCACATATTTGTTTGGTATTTCCGTAAGGCGACTCTGCGGCTGGCCTTGCTGCATTTTCATCTACAGGAGGTGTTGCCTCGCCATAAACGGTGCACGATGATGAAAAAACAATCTGCTTAATTTGAGCTGCCTCCACGGCATACAATAAATTGACCGTGCCGCCTACATTGTTTTCGTAATATTTAAGCGGATTGCTCACGCTTTCGCCAACAGCCTTATGTGCTGCAAAATGAATAACGGCATCAATTCCTTTTTGGCTTTGCAGGAAATCTATTAAAACCTGTTTATTCCTAATATCTATATTGGCAAATTCTACTTCTTTGCCTGTAATGGTTTTTATATTGGCTAAAACGCTCGGGTGCGAATTGTCAAAATTATCAATGGCAATTACCTCATGGCCCGCATTGTATAGCTCTACTATGGTATGTGAACCTATATAACCCGTTCCGCCTGTTACAAGTATTTTCATTTATTTACTTTTTGTCATATGCTTATTTGCAAGCAATAAAACCTGCGCAAAATAATAGTTTTGCACAAAATAAGGCGACAAAATTTGTTTTGATGCACTGTATGGTACCATTTTTTTATGCATATTTGTTATTTAAAAGAAAACACGACCTCATTTGAATGCATAAATTTTACTTACTCCTTTTATTTACTTTACTTTTTGCTAAACTGAGCATAGCGCAACAAGCCAGTATTAGGGGCTATGTGCTCGACAAAAGCACCCAAAAACCCATTGAATATGCGGTGATATCCATCGCCAAAGGCGCACAAACTACCACCGACAGCAATGGCTATTTTAAACTAGTAACTGTTTATGGCAAACACACTATAAAACTAAGCTTTGTGGGCTACAGAACGGAGTATATTAGTGTTGATTTAGATGAAGGTGCCAACAAACTATTAAGCATTGACTTAGAAGCTTTTAACAACCAAATGGAGCAAGTAGTTATTTCTGGCTCAAGGGAAGGAAAAAAAGTAGCCAAGGAGGTAGCTTCGGTAAGTATTATAAAACCTTATTTAATAGAAAATACCAATTCCACCGACTTATCGCAGGTAATAAATAGAATACCTGGTGTGCAGGTGGCAGACGGACAAGTAAGTATAAGAGGTGGAGTGGGTTGGAGCTATGGTACAGGAAATAGAGTTGCCCTTTTATTGGACGACATGCCGCTATTAGGAGCCGATTTAGGGGACGCACGCTGGAAATTTTTACCCATAGAAGCGGCTGAGCAAGTGGAGGTAATAAAAGGAGCATCGTCTGTACTATACGGCTCGGCAGCGCTCAATGGAACGGTAAATGTACGAACTGGCTGGCCTACTATGAAGCCACACACTAAAATACAGGCTTACCAAGGCATTATGCAAAATTTTGACCGAAAAATTATCAATTGGTGGGAGTATTCTACCCAGCCTTTTAACAGCGGTATGTTTTTTTCGCACAAGCAAATGTTTGGTAATTTTGATTTGGTATTGAGTGGACACATTTCAAGTATGCGCAACCACTTACAATTTACGGACGAATTTAGAGCACGTACTTATGTAAAAACAAGGTATAGACCCCAAAACAATAAAAACCTCACCTTCGGTATCAATGGTAATTTGATGTTTGAAAAAGCAGGTGCTTACTTTTTGTGGGCTGATGCTGATACTGGAACTCTTAAACAATTCAATGGTTCTAAACCTGGAGATAATTTTTACCGCATTTTCAGCATTGATCCACACATGGATTACAAACACGGTAAAATGACGCATGCGTTTAAGTTTAGAATGTACCAAATAGCACGCTTAATAGACAAAACACGTTACCCCAATGATGATGATGCGATTGCCAATTTGTATGCTTTTGACTATAACAATAAATACAAAGTACATAAATATTTTACCTTAAACAGTGGTGTTTATACCACGGCTTTGCAAAGCGTAAATGGCATTTACAAAGGGCAATTTGGAGGAGTAACAGGGGCTGTTTATTCCCAAGCCGATTTTAACTACAGAAAATGGGTACTCATTGCAGGACTAAGGTATGAAGCGGTAGCACAAGACACCACTAAGGTAGAAAAAGCTTTGCTAAAACGCTTTGGCGTAAATTTTCAAGCGGCCAAACGCACCTTTTTACGCGCCAATTACTCCGAGGGATACCGTGTGCCTACCATTGGCGAAAAATATGTGCAAGACAAAGTTTCCTTTCTATCCATATCTCCTAACCCTAGCTTGGTGCCAGAAAAAGGTTGGACAGCAGAATTGGGCATACAGCAAGGTTTTAAAATTGCCAATTTTGTCGCTTCGCTTGATGTAGCTCTTTTTCTGCAGGATTATGATAGCATGATAGACTTTAAATTTGGTCAATTTAGAGAAGTGACACCCCAAGACCCATTCCCTATTGGATTTAAAGCTTTCAATATTGGCCATGTGCGTGCGGGTGGTTTTGATATAAGCTTGCAGGGCGAAGGAAAAATAAAAGATTTATTGATTCGCATACTAGCTGGCTATACTTATACCTTACCAGTAAATATGAGTGCTGATGATAAACTACGTGATTATGGGAATTACCTTGATTTGTTTGTAGAAAGTTTAGGAGTAGCAAAAGCCGACACAGGTACTTATTTGTACAATGTATTGCTGCTTTACCGAAACAGAACCACCGCTAAGTTTGATTTAGATTTGGCTTACAAACGCCTCACATTTGGCTACTCCATATTTTACTATAGCATATACGAGCGGGTTGATAATTTAGTGAGTATTTTACCGGGCGTTCAAAAGTTTTTCCAAAGGGCTGGAACAGCGGATATAGTGCATAATATACGATTGGGATACAGTCCAAATAAGAGTTTTTCTTTTGCCTTTTTAATTAACAATTTAAGCAATAGGGAATATGCTACACGCCCCGGAAAGGTTGACCCTGCACGTACTTTTATTGCGCAGCTATTGATTAATTTTTAAGCATTGAAAACTTTACTGTTTCACCAAAACTGTCAGTTGTTTTTATACAACTATTGCAGCAAGTATATAATAGCAAAAACACCTCCTAATTACACACAAAAAAAACGGGTATTTCATTGGAATGAAATACCCGTTTTTATATTTATTTCACTACTCTAATTTACTTTTTCAAAGGCACTACTTTTACTTTAAATATTCTGTTGCTTGCCAAAGAATAATGAGCCGCTTTACCGCCTGTAAATTCAAATACATTATCCAATACGGATTGTATGCCGCCATGCAAATAACCTATTACAGCACCTTTGGGATTTTCTTTGCTGAATACATCATAATCTATTACTCCATTGCGCAATAAACCTGATTGAAGTGTCCAAAACAATTCCGCTTCAGAACCATTATAGGTTACAGAACCTGCTGGAAGCACTGCTCTTTGATAAGTGCCTGTTGGAGGCAAAACAAGGGGCGCAATGGTTTTAGGAAACGAATCAGGCAATAAATACTGTGCATACTTCTTTTTGCCTTTTTCATTGGCAATTACCAACGTGGTAAATTGGTTTGAAAAAGGAATACTGGTAAATGAAGTAATATCTGCTGGAGTAAATGGTGCATTTTTCTCCGTCAACAAGGTTGGTTTATCAATTGGTTTTCCATTGTAAACCGCATTTTTCATGCCTCCAAGTAAGGTGGCATAAGCGCGTTTTCTATCCTTGCTGTAGCACGGTATTACTTGGCAAGTATATACGTTGGAGCGCATCATGGTATCGCTATTGGCTCCTGCGGTATCTGTAGCCCCATTTTTTATCCAAACGGGCGAAGTAAAATTGGTATTGCCATTTTTAAATACACCTGAATAGTAAACAATGGCTTCGCTTCCATCTGCGGGATCTATCATGGTGCTCATACTGCCATCGCGTCTGCGGTAATAACCCGTAAATGATGAATTGGGCTCCCCATCTGTGCAAGTAGCACAAATAGGCAATATATTGGCTGTTAGCTTTTGTCCATTATCATTATAAGTAAACCTTCTTACTTGGTGGGTATAATAATCAATTGGAGGATTACTAGGTTTTGCATCTCTTGGGCCTGGAAAATTCCAGCCAAATACCAAATGAACGGTATCGCCTATTAAATCTAATTCTCCTCCTGTTACGGTAAAATTGGTATCTTTTACTTGCCTTATGGCATTGACAGGCATAGGGGTTTTGCCTTGCGATAGAACGGTATTTACAAAATCAGACAAATTAATAGCCGTAAAATAAGGCAAAGTTCTAGGCAGGGTATCAGCAGGGTTTGCTTTGCCCGTTTTTAACAAGGGAACCAATTCAATACCGCTGTTCGGGTTATTGGCTACTTTTAAACGTGTAGGACTGGTAGAACCCAACATACCACCTATTACATACAATACATTTTTCTCTGTAAAAAACTGGGCATTATTGGCATAAAATTGAAACATATCTATCCCTAGTGTTCCTTTTATTCTGGTATAATCCAAACTATCTACTTTCCACTCTTTGGGATTATTGCTCCATCCGTTGGTAGAAATTACATATACATTGCGGTTAGAAAAAGCACGTCTAAAGTTATAAGTCCCAGAATGCAGCCCATTGGTACGCCCTCCTATCATTATCATTTTGTCTTGGTAAATGGCTTTGGTGTATGAGTGCAGGTCCGGCAAACCCGGCACTACTATTTCTTCCAACTGCACCGTATAAGGTGGTGCTTCGTTTTTATCTGGTTTAGGATTGTTACAGGCCATGGTATATACCAAGGCAACTAGTACTAATAAGTTTGTTGATTTTGTTTTCATGTTTTTTGTGTTTTAGCAAAACAAGTTTACTTCAAAAAAACATTACTCGTATCAACTAATGGTTAAATAAGCAAAAAACAGGTAGAAATACCCTATGGACAAAAATACTATTTTATAGGCTTATCCCTCATTATCAAATCGGTATCTTCTTGCACCTTTTTAGAGGCTTCTTTTACCTTTTCTACCATTTCTACTATTGATTTTACCATCATAAACACACCTATGGTAAGCAAACCATGCTCTTTTCTTAGCTTGCTTACATCGTCCAATATATCTATTAAACTGGTAACTATTACAAATACGGCTACCGCTAGTTTAACCCAAGCGTTAGAAGTAAGATTAAGGTATATTGTTTTTATATGCATATAAGTATTTAAATAAATAGCTCTGTTACTTTAACACATTTGTTACTGAATTTCCTCTAGCTTTTTCTGTAATATAAACATTTCATCGCGCAAGCGTGCCGCCTCCATAAAGTCCATTTCTTTGGCCGCTTTCTGCATTCTTCTTTGTGTTTCGGCTACCATTTTTTCCAGTTTAGGTTTGCTTAAGTATTCTATAATTGGGTCGGCTGCTAAGTTCAGTTCCTCTGGTTCTATATATGCTTTTGGTTCTGGTGCCAATATCTGTCTGGCATCTGCCAAGCCAGTTTGTTTCAGTATTTCCTCGCGCGAGCGTTTAATGGTTTTTGGCGTAATGCCATGTAAAGTATTATAGGCTATTTGTTTTTCGCGTCTTCTATCTGTTTCGTTAATGGTGCGCTGCATGCTATCCGTCATTTTATCAGCATACATTATTACTTTGCCTCTGTCGTTTCGGGCAGCCCTGCCTATGGTTTGTGTCAGCGATTTATCGTTTCTTAAAAACCCTTCTTTATCGGCATCCATTATGGCTACCAAACTTACCTCTGGCAAATCCAAACCCTCCCGCAATAGGTTTACACCTATAAGTACATCAAATACACCCAAACGCAAGTCTCTGAGTATATCTACCCTATCCAGTGTTTTTACTTCGCTGTGTATATACCTACATTTTATATTCAGCTTGCTCATGTATTTACTCAACTCCTCCGCCATTCTTTTGGTCAATGTGGTTACCAAAATACGGTCGCCCATTTTTATGCGTTCATCTATTTCATCCAACAAATCATCTACTTGGTTTAAGCAAGGGCGCACTTCTATGGTAGGATCCAATAAACCAGTAGGTCTAATAATTTGCTCCACCACTACGCCTTCTGTTTTTCGTATTTCGTAGTCGGCTGGGGTGGCACTTACATATATGGTTTGCCCTATCATGCTTTCAAACTCATTAAACTGCAAAGGGCGGTTGTCCATGGCAGAAGGCAGCCTAAAACCATATTCTACCAAGTTTTCCTTGCGGCTTCTGTCGCCTCCGTACATAGCCCTTACTTGCGGAATACTCACATGGCTTTCGTCCACCATGAGTATAAAGTCTTTGGGAAAATAATCCAATATACAAAAGGGTCTATCGCCTGGATTTCTTTTATCCATATACCTACTGTAATTTTCTATACCACTGCAGTAGCCCAACTCCCGCATCATTTCAAGGTCAAAATTGGTGCGTTCTTCCAGTCGTTTTGCTTCCAAATGCTTGCCAATGGATTTAAAATATTCTACCTGCGCCACCAAATCGTCTTGTATGGCATAAATGGCTTCGTGTAGTTGCTCCTTAGGTGTTACATATATATTGGCAGGAAATATGGCAATATTCTCTGCTGATTCCTGCTTTTTACCACTTACAGGGTCTATAATGTCTATTTGCTCTATTTCATCGCCAAAAAACGATATGCGGAAAGCAAAGTCTGCATAGGCAGGAAACACATCCAGTATATCGCCTTTTACCCTAAAGTTACCACGGTTAAAATCTGCCGTGGTGCGGCTGTACAAGGAATC
>JANMIV010000395.1:0-3474 GCA_031375995.1 Bacteroidota bacterium | reverse complement strand
TTTTTTTGGCTTTTATATTTTTCTGCCAAATATGGCTAAAGCGAATTACACATAAATCTTGCTTTACATCCACCAACATAAATTTAGATTTAGGTGGTGCCACCAATAGGGTAGTGTCTATTACTTTACCTATAATATTGCATTTGTAAATGGGGCATTCTACCAAAAACTCATACAAACGTATTTTATCGTTTATATTTTGTGCAGTGCTTATTTTAAAGCATAGTAATAGCATAAAAATGAAAAATGTTTTTTTCAAAAGTAGTTGATGGTTGATAGTTATCAGTTGATAGAAAAATTCACATATGATGCAAGAAACAATCTTCAATGGCAGGTACAAGCAATTTTCTTTCTTGTAGACATTGCCAAAAAACTAGCTGCTAATAGCTAAATACTACCACATACTTATCGTAATCGTCTGTAACGGTATATTTGCCTTGCTTTAGGTTACACCGATTGAGGTTCAGTGTTTTGCATTGTTCATCACTAAATACGAAATCATCATCGAGTATAAAAGTACCTGTAGCAAAGTATTTTAGAAATATTCTGTCGGTAACGGTTCGCTTTAAAAAGCTGAACTGAATATGTTTTTCATCCACTACTCTTATACTTGCCAGTACTTCATTTTCTGTTCTTATGGCTTCATTATCTGCATTTATATCGCAAAAATTAAAGCCATTACAATCTGGGGCTTTGCCTAGTTTAACTTTGTATAAAGGGTCAGTTTGAAAAAACAGCAAAGTTATAAACGCACCAATCAATAGGAGTGTTTTCATACGGTAATGAAGTATCTATATAATTTTGAACAGATACTTTTATTTTAAAATTTATTTGGATTTATAGTATTTATAAAAGAAAAAAATAAGACCTATGGTTTCAAATAAAAGTCCAATGTATAATATGTTACTGGAGTGCGTTTCACTGGTTATCTTGATATAACTTCCTAATAGGATTAATAAGGTAGATACTGATATTAGTAAAATTGGATAAAAATACAATTGCTTCATAATTTTTTTTGAAGTAAAAATAATTGATATTTTGAAAAAATCAAGAACAAAAAATTATTGTTTTAATTATTTATCTTTTTTACAATCTAATAGGTCTATTTAAATAGCAAAATTAAGTAATTGCTATATGAAATTATATCTTTTGTCTTACTTTAAGAAAACTTTTGTTTTGGAAAATAGTAAAAGTTTAATTTAGTATTTTAATGCATGTATAAATTGAAAAGAAGGCCGTTTCTACTTTTGAGACAGCCTCCTTTTCTTATCCATGTTATGATGTAAAATATTTATAAATGGAAAATAATATTCCAATTATTAAGAGTATAAGACCACTGAACAACACACTATTAGAATGCGTTTCACTTGTTATTTTAACAACACTTCCGAGTATAATTAATAATGCGGATATAAGTAAAATAATGATTGGGTAAAAAAAAGTTTTTTTCATGTTATTGTTGTCTTTCGTAAACTACCGTGCCCGCAACATTAATTAAAACAATAAGTGGTGCATCTAAAGTTAAGCAACTTATACCAGCAGCAATAGAAACCAAAACAGGGCTTGTGGCCATAGTAAGGCACCCTATAAGATCACAGCAAAAATTAGTCATATTTCTGTTCCAACAGTCATCCCAAGTTTCCCCCTTTTTTAATCCCCCTAATTTTGAGCAATCTCCAGGGTATCCATTTACTTGTTCTACATTTACTGCTTCATGATGTTGTTCTAAAATTCCGTTTAGACTGTAAATAGAAATTGCATTAGCGGCATTTACATTAATTATTTTTTGTGATATAAGGTCACCAAGACTATTATAAATTTCTCCTTTTGAGTAGGAGGGGTCAGATGTATTTTTAAATAGTTTAACATAACTATTATCCTGATATTTTATTGTACTATAAGAAGTGCTTTCGTAAGGTGTGGTAGGTAATTGATTTTGGGCATTAATAGTTACGCTTAATGCAAAAAGTAGACTAAAGGCAAGAATTTTTTTTATTTTTTTCATGTTTTTTGAACCATCCCGTTATACACCATGTATAACTTCGGGCTTTGTATTGACAAAATTGTAATATTTAATGTATTTAATCTAATGTTTAGGCGTTAATTTTAAGTATTTTACTAATAGTATTTATTGGAACAGTAATAATTTTAAGTATTTTTTCTGGTATTTAAGATGGAATTTGTAAATATTTGAAGCAAAGCAATCTTTTAATATTTTGTATTTAAGGGCTTTAGTATTTTTTTGCTACTACATTGAAAATACTATTAAATTTTTATATTGCCTAAAAAAATAGTATGAGAATAGATAGTGTTAAATTAAGAAAATTTAGAGAAAGACATAAATTATCGCAAACAGAGTTTGCGGAAAGTATAGGTTTAAGCCAAGGTACTATATGTGAGTGGGAAAAGAAAGATGTTGAAATAAAAATGGATTACTTTTTGAAAATTGTACAAGTTTATGGCGAAGAAGCCAATGAAATAAGTAAAGAGACCACAACAATAAACATCAACCAAAATCATAATAAAATGGGTGATAATAGTATTGTAGGTTTTGATTTACACATTGATGCTTACCAATTGCAAAAGGAACAAATTGAAATTTTAAAAGAAGACAATGAGTTTTTTAAAAAGAATATTACCATGCTTTTTGATAAAATGACCGATTTGATTAATAAAATAAAGTAACTAATAATTCAACCGTGAGCAGAATTAAATGTGCTAGGTTTTACTAAAAGCCATTGTTGGGGTATTTATATTTTGCTTTAAGTCTTTCAAAAATTGCTTTCGGGGTATGTTTTTAGCGCCAAGGCTTATTAAATGAGGGTTGGCTACTTGGCAGTCTATCATTTTAAAATCAAAAGTTTCGAGGTATTTGCACAAATAAATCATTGCCATTTTACTGGCATTGCTTACCGTATTAAACATACTTTCGCCCATAAAACACTTACCCAGTGCAACGCCATAAAGTCCGCCTACTAAGGTGCTGTTTTGCCATACTTCTATGCTATGGGCATAACCCTTCAAATGTAGAATATTGTATATATCAATAATATCGTTGCTTATCCAAGTTCCCTCTTGTTGTCTTGTATTTTTACATTGGCTTATTACATCATTGAAGCAGGTATTAATAGAGAATTGGAAGGCATTTTTATTGATGAGTTGCTGCATGCTTTTGCTTATCTTTACTTCGCTAGGAATAAGCACCATGCGTGGGTTTGGAGAATACCAAACAGGCAGTTCAGATTCATTGAACCAATGGAAAATTCCCTTTTTGTATGCTTTTAAGACTAATTCAGGGGAAAAGTTCCCTCCAATTGCCAATAAACCATTTTCGTCCGCTTCTTCTGGATTGGGAAAAATATCTTCAATAATAAAGTACAAGGGCCTATTTTATTAGAGTTCTTTTCTCAAGCGGGCTACAGGCAAGTTAAGCTGTTCGCGGTATTTAGCTACTGTTCTGCGGGCTATGTTATA